>NZ_JAAALM010000862.1 GCF_009906395.1 Kineococcus indalonis | reverse complement strand
GTGGAACAGCGCGCGCCGGTTGGCCAGGCCGGTCAGGTCGTCGGTGACGGCCTGGCGGTGGCTGTCGGCCAGCCGCACCTGGTCCAGGAAGGCCAGCACGACCTTCACGGTCACGCCGCCGGCAGCGGCCAGCGCCAGCGCCACGGCCGCGCCCGGCAGCGGGCGGTGCTGGTCCACGGCGAGCAGCGCGAGGCCGCCGACGAGGACGAGCACGGGCGCCGCCATCACCGACCACCGCCGCACCGGGCGCCGCCGCGCCGCGCCGGCCGGTGCGCGGGCGGCCAGCAGCAGCAGCCCGCCGGCGGCCAGCCGGGTCAGGTCGACGGCGACGGACAGCGGCGAGACGGCCGCGACCGCGCCGGCGTGCCCGGTCAGGCGCGCCAGGTCGGCGAGGTCGGCCACGGTCAGGGCGGCGAAGGCCGCGGCGACCAGCGGCAGGCGCCGGTCGCTGCGCGGGCCCGCCAGCGCCCACGTGGCCAGGGCCAGCGCGAGCACCAGCACGTCCAGGGCGGGGCGCCCCACGGCGGCGGCGCTGGGCACCGCGCCCATGCCGGTGGCGCGGTCCAGCGGCTCCAGGGACACCGCGGCGCACACGGCCGCCAGCAGCGTGGCGGCCAGGGCCCCGTCCAGCCAGGAGCCGGTGGCGCCGCTGACCCGCTCCCTCATCAGCGCCACCTGCCCCGCCCAGAGGGCCGCGTAGCCGGCCAGCCCGGCCAGCACGAGCCAGCCGTGCCGCTGGAGCACCTGCGGTCCCACCAGGGGGCTGCCGGCGGCGGCCAGCAGCACCAGGCGGGAGGCGACGAGCAGCGCGACGCCGGTGGCGAACCACGCCCAGGGGGCGCGGCCCGGCCCGCGCACGGCGCGGGCGGTGAGGGCGGCGAGCAGCGCCACCCACAGGGCGCCCTGCGCGGCGGAGGTGACGGCGGCGGCGGGCACGAGGGAGGCGGCGGTGGCGGCGAGCGCGCCCGCGACCAGCAGCGCGGCGAGGAGCCGCCCGCGCCGGCCGGGGCGGGCGTCGGG
>NZ_JAAALM010000861.1 GCF_009906395.1 Kineococcus indalonis | reverse complement strand
GGTGGGAACGGCCGGCACTGCTCCTCCATCGACCCTGGCGTGAGCACCGCACCCGCGTTCCGGCCAGGGAACGCAGGAGGTTGCTGCGGCGTCGTCGAGCCAGGTCTCTCGGCCGCTCTGGATGGTGGCGACATCAAACGGGACGGCGCCGCGGGTGTCAAAACGGCTCCGCGCTCAGCGCGGCGGGACCACCCGCACGGGCGTGCCGGCGGCGTCCAGGTCGACGGCCGCGCGCGGGCGCAGCAGCACCGCGCCGCCGCCCCCGCCCCCCTGCACGGCCCGCACGAACCGCCGCCCCGGGGCGGTCCAGCGCTCGCCCATGGTGCGGCCCAGCCCGGCCGGCGCGAACGTGCCCCAGTGCACCGGCACCGCCAGGCGCGGGCGCACCCGCAGCACCAGTGCGGCGGCCTGCTCGGGGTCCAGGTGGTGCGGGCCCAGGGTGTGCCCCCAGCCGCCCACCGGCACCAGCGCCACGTCCGGGGCGCGCCCGGCGGCCGCCAGCACCGACTCGGCGAACCCGTCGAACTCCCCGCTGTCGCCCACCGCCCACAGCAGCAGGTCGGCCCCGCCGTCGGCGGCGGCGCGCGCGCCGAGCACCCCGGGCACGCGCACCAGGTGCCCCACGGGCAGCGCGCCCGCCGGCGCCCCCGTCAGCCGCCCCAGGGTGCGCCGGCCGTCGTGGTGGGCGGGCAGCGCGGTGACCGTCAGCGGCCCGCGCGGGCCGGGCAGGCGCACCGAGGCGCCCACCGCGACCTCGGCCACGGCGGTGCCGGTGCCGCGCAGCCGGTGCTGCAGCCAGGCCGCCGCCCCCGGCGGCACCACCACCCAGCGCGCGCGCAGCCGGCGCAGCGAGGGCAGGTCCAGGTGGTCGTGGTGCAGGTGCGAGAGCAGCACCAGCGCGGGGTCGGCGGAGTGCTCCGGGTCCGGCAGCGGCGGGCGCCGGCGCAGGTGCGCCAGGGCCCCGCGCAGCACCGGGTCGGTGACCACCCGCACCCCGGCGGCGTCGAGCACGGCGGTGGAG
>NZ_JAAALM010000860.1 GCF_009906395.1 Kineococcus indalonis | reverse complement strand
CCCGCGCCTGGTTCACCGGCGCCTTCGAGGCGCCCACGCCGGCGCAGCTGGGCGCCTGGGACGCCGTCAGCCGCGGCCGGCACGCCCTGGTGGTGGCCCCCACCGGCTCGGGCAAGACGCTCTCGGCGTTCCTGTGGGCGCTGGACCGCCTGGCCGGCGAGCCGGTGCCCGAGGACCGCGACCTGCGCTGCCGGGTGCTGTACGTCTCGCCGCTGAAGGCCCTGGCGGTGGACGTCGAGCGCAACCTGCGCAGCCCGCTGACGGGCATCAGGCAGGCCGCGCAGCGCCTGGGGCTGCCCGTGCCGGAGGTGCGCGTCGGGGTGCGCTCGGGCGACACCCCCGCCGACGAGCGCCGCTCCTTCACCCGCACCCCGCCCGACGTGCTGATCACCACCCCGGAGTCGCTGTTCCTGCTGCTGACCTCCAAGGCGCGCGAGCAGCTGCGCGGGGTGCGCACCGTCGTGCTCGACGAGGTGCACGCGATGGCCGGCTCCAAGCGCGGTGCGCACCTGGCGCTGTCGCTGGAGCGCCTGGACGCCCTGGTCAGCGCCGCCGGCGGCGAGCCGGCCCAGCGGGTGGGCCTGTCCGCGACGGTGCGCCCGGTGACGACGGTCGCCGAGTGGGTCTCCGGCGGGCGGCCGGTGACGGTGGTGCAGCCGGAGTCCACCAAGCGCTTCGACCTGCGCGTGGTGGTGCCGGTGCCCGACATGAGCGAGCTGGACTCCTCCGGGCGCGGTCCGGCCGACGAGGACGACCTGGCCGGCCAGGCGGCCGGCGACCCGCGCCGGGCCAGCATCTGGCCGCACGTGGAGGAGCGCATCGTCGACCTCGTCGCCGAGCACCGCTCCACGCTGGTCTTCGCCAACTCCCGGCGGCTCTCGGAGCGGCTGACCGCGCGCCTGAACGAGGTGTGGGACGAGCGCCTGCACGCCGGCGACGAGGGGGACGGCGAGCCCGGCGGCGAGGGCCGGGCGGGCGGCGGCGCGAGCGGCGCCGACGGGCGCACCGGCGGCCCGCCGGCGG
>NZ_JAAALM010000085.1 GCF_009906395.1 Kineococcus indalonis | reverse complement strand
GGGCGAGACCCCCCTGGACGGTCCCCGGCTGTGGGTGGAGTTCCCCGAGCCCGCCGACGTCGCCGACGACCCGCACGCGGCACCGGGCACCGTGTACCGCTGCGACCTGACGTGGCTGACGTCGGACTACACGTGCATCTTCGGCGCCGGCTGCCCCGGCATCCACGCCGACGCCCCCGACGTGGGCTGCTGCGCGCTGGGTGCGCACTTCACCGAGCCGGCCGACGAGGAGCGCGTGGCCGCGGCGGTGCGGCGGCTGACGCCGGAGACGTGGCAGTACCACGGCACCGGCCGCGCGCAGGGGTGGACCGAGGTGGAGGACGGCGAGCGCAAGACGCGCGTCGTGGACGGCGGCTGCGTGTTCGCCAACCGCTCCGGGTTCGCCGCCGGCGCCGGGTGCGCGCTGCACCTGCTGGCGCTGACCGAGGGCGTGGAGCCGCTGACGCTGAAGCCGGACGTGTGCTGGCAGCTGCCGCTGAAGCGCTCCTACCGCACGGTCGTCCGCGGCGACGGCACCGAGTACCTGGAGGTGACGATCGCCGAGTACGACCGCCGCGGCTGGGGCGAGGGCGGGCACGACCTGGACTGGTACTGCACCTCCAACCCGGCCGCGCACGTGGGCACCCGCCCGCTGTTCCGCAGCGCCGAGGCGGAGCTGCGCGAGCTGGTCGGCGACGGCGCCTACGAGGAGCTGGCGCGGCACTGCGAGGCGCTGGTGGGCCGCGCCCGCGCCGGCGGCGCGCACCGGCGGCTGCTGCCGCTGACGGTGCACCCGGCGGACCGCTCGCGCGCGTCCCGGCCCACCACCCGGTGAGCGCCCGGTGAGCGCCCGGTGAGCGCCCGGTGAGCCCGGCGGACCTGCCCGGGGTGGTGCCCAGCCCGAACGTGTGGGGCTCCCCCGACGTGTACGAGCTGGAGAACCTCGCCGTGGACCGCGGCGGGCTGATCGAGGCGGCGGTGCGCTCGGTGCGCGACTGGGCCGGCGCGGACGTGCTCGACGTCGGCTGCGGCACCGGCTTCCACCTGCCGCGCTTCGCGGCCGCGGCCCGCACCGTCACCGGCGTCGAGCCGCACCCGCCGCTGCTGCGCCGCGCCGTGGAGCGGGTGCGGGGCCTGCCGGGGGTGCGGGTGCTGCACGGGGCGGCGGGCGCGCTGCCCCTGCCCGACGGCAGCGTCGACGTCGCGCACGCGCGCTGGGCGTACTTCTTCGGCCCCGGCTGCGAGCCGGGCCTGGCGGAGCTGGAGCGGGTGCTGCGCCCCGGCGGGGCGGCCTTCGTGGTGGACAACGACGCCACCCGCTCCACCTTCGGGCGCTGGTTCTCCACCGCGCTGCCCGGCTACGACCAGGCGGCGGTGGACCGGTTCTTCGCGCGGCGCGGCTGGTCGTGCGAGCGCCTGGAGGTGGCGTGGGAGTTCGAGCGCCGCGAGGACCTGGAGGCCGTGGTGCGCATCGAGTTCGCGCCCGCGCTGGCGCAGCGCTTCCTGGCCTCCCACGAGGGCACCCGGGTGGACTACGCGGTGGTGCTGCGGCACCGGCGCCGCTGAGGGCGCGCGCGGACGCACCCGGGGTCGCCGCGCGGGGCCCGGTGCGTGGATGATGGGGGCATGAGCGCGCACTCCGCCCCGCCGACGCGTCACGAGGACCAGCGGGCCATCGCCCCGATCCGCTGGTCCAAGCCCAACGGCGGCACCGTCGTCGCCCTGCTGATCTGGGTGGTCGGGCTGCTGCTGGGTGCCCTGGTGCCGCTGGTGCTGCTGGGCGTGGACCCCTACCAGGGCGCCTCGACGGCCCGCATCGTCACGGGCCTGTCCTTCACGCTGGTCGGCGCGCTCGTCATGGTGTTCTCCGCGTACCTGCTCTACCGCAAGACCGGCAGCATCGGCGCGGCCATCCTCGCCTTCGTGCCCAGCTTCGTCATGGGCGTGCTGGGCATCCTGATGACCACGATGAAGACCCTCTACGGCAGCTGAGCCGGCCGCCGCTCCGACGGGACCCGCCCACCCCCACCGGGGTCGGCGGGTCCCGTCGCGCGCGGGGCCGGGCGCACCGCGCGGCGGTGCGCGCGACGGGCGCGTGCACGGGGCACCCGCCCGCACCGGGGCGCCGCCGCTAGACTCCGCCCCCGAGACGTTCGCGAGGAGGCCCGGTGGCGACCGCAGACCGCACCCCCGAGGAGATCCTGCGCTCGACCCTCGCCGCCGTCGCCCCGGGCACGGAGCTGCGCGACGGGCTGGAGCGCATCCTGCGCGGGCGCACCGGTGCCCTGATCGTGCTGGGCTTCGACCGCGTCGTGGACGCGCTGAGCACCGGCGGCTTCGCCCTGGACGTGGAGTTCTCCGCCACCCGCCTGCGGGAGCTGGCGAAGATGGACGGCGCGATCGTCTGCGACCGCGACGTGACGCGCATCCTGCGCGCGGCCGTGCAGCTGGTGCCCGACTCCTCCATCGAGACCAGCGAGTCCGGCACCCGGCACCGCACGGCCGAGCGCGTGGCCAAGCAGACCGGCTACCCGGTGGTCTCGGTGTCGCAGTCGATGCGGATCGTGGCGGTGTACGTGGGATCGCGCCGGTACGTGCTGGAGGGTTCCGACGCGATCCTGGGCCGCGCGAACCAGGCGCTGCAGACGCTGGAGCGCTACCGGGCCCGCCTGGACGAGGTGACCGGCACCCTCTCGGCGCTGGAGATCGAGGACCTCGTGACGGTCCGGGACGTCTGCTCGGTCGTGCAGCGCATCGAGATGGTGCGGCGCATCGCCGACGAGATCGCCGGCTACGTGGTGGAGCTGGGCGTGGACGGCCGGCTACTGTCGCTGCAGCTGGACGAGCTGATCGGCGGGGTGGGCCCGGACCGCGAGCTCGTGGTGCGCGACTACCTGGAGTCCAGCCGGCACGAGGGCCCGCTGGAGGTGGTGCTCGAGGCGCTGGCGCAGCTGGACTCCACGGACCTGGTGGACCTCAGCCAGGTGGCGCGGGTGCTGGGCTTCTCGGTGGGCGGGGACTCGCTGGACTCGGCGGTCAGCCCGAAGGGCTTCCGGCTGCTGAACCGCGTGCCGCGCCTGCCCGGCGCGATCGTGGAGCGCCTCGTGGACCAGTTCGGCGACCTGCAGAAGCTGCTCGCCGCCAGCATCGACGACCTCATGACGGTCGACGGCGTGGGCGAGCAGCGGGCCCGCGCGGTGCGCGAGGGCCTGTCGCGGCTGGCGGAGTCCAGCATCCTCGAGCGCTACGTCTGAGCCGGGAGCCGTCCCGGCCCCCGGGCGCCGGGTCGGGCCCGGGGAGCCGGGCCGGGGCGCTCAGCCCGCCAGGGTCACCGTGAGCGGGGCGGCGGGGGTGTCCTGCCAGGTGCCCTGCACGGTGTAGGTGCCGGCCTCGGCGGCGGGCTGGTCGTCCGGGCAGCCGGCCGCGGAGCGCTGGCGCGACCAGGAGGTGCTCATGGTGCGCCACTTGCCGGGCGCGAGCTCGTAGGACTGCGCGGACGTGGACGACTGGCAGTCGGCGCTGGACCACACGCGGGCGCCGGCGGCGTCCTCGACGACGAAGGCGCGCACGGCGCTGCCGATCTCGGCGGTGCACGGGCTCTGCCCGACGTTCTTGACGCTGAGGGTGAACTTCGGCGTCACCCCGGGGCCGTAGGCGGCCGCGTCGGAGGTGAGCGCGAGCTCCAGGGCACCGCCGGCGCAGGGCTCCACGGCCTCGGCGGTGCTCGGGGAGGGGCTGGCGGTGGACGTGCCGGTGGTGGGCGTGCCGGTGGCGGTGGACGCGACGGGTCCCAGGGTGGGCGAGACGCGCTGGGGGTCCAGCTGCGCGGCCACCTGCTCGGGGGAGGCCTGCGGCAGCAGGGCCCGCACGCCCAGCGCGAGGCCCGCCACGAGCAGCAGCAGGACGAGGACGGCCACCAGGCGACGTCGCCAGTAGGTCGCCCGTCGCTCGGGCCCGACGGGGTGCAGCACGCTGCTCACCGCAGCGAAGGTAGGCGTCGCGGGGGGGCCTCGGGCGCAGGCGCGCCGCGCCGTCCCGGCGTGTCGGTCCCACCGGCCGCCGTCGCCACTCTCCGCTCCCGCAGTGCCACTCAGCGCTGCTGGACCCCGCGGCGCTGGAGGAGCTGCACCGCACCGTCCTGGACTGGTACGGCGAGAGCGCGCGGGACCTGCCGTGGCGGGAGCCGGGCTGCTCGCCGTGGGGGGTGCTGGTCAGCGAGGTGATGCTCCAGCAGACGCCGGTGGTGCGCGTGCTGCCGCGCTGGCGCGAGTGGCTGCAGCGCTGGCCCACCCCGGCGGCGCTGGCCGCCGAGCCGCCGGGCGAGGCGGTGCGCGCCTGGGACCGCCTGGGCTACCCGCGCCGCGCGCTGCGCCTGCACGCCGCCGCCACGGCCATCGCCGCCGAGCACGGCGGCGAGGTCCCCGACGACCACGCGGCGCTGCTGGCGCTGCCGGGCATCGGCGCCTACACCACCGCGGCCGTGGCCGCCTTCGCCTTCCGCCGCCGGCACGCCGTGGTGGACACCAACGTGCGGCGCGTGCACGCCCGCGCGGTATCCGGCGCGGCCGAGCCCGCGCCGGCCCTGACCGCCGCCGAGACGCGCCTGGCCGCGGCGCTGCTGCCGCAGGACCCGCAGACCGCGGCGCGCTGGTCGGTGGGGGTGATGGAGCTGGGCGCCCTGGTGTGCACCGCGCGCGCCCCGCGCTGCCCGGCGTGCCCGCTGCTGGACCGCTGCGCGTGGGTGGCCGCCGGGCGCCCGGCCCACGACGGGCCGGCCAAGCGGGTGCAGCGATGGGCCGGCACGGACCGCCAGGTGCGCGGGCGCCTGCTGGCGGTGCTGCGCGCCGCGCACGGCCCGGTGGGCGCGCAGGAGCTGGCCGGCGCCTGGACCAGCGACCCGGCCCAGCGCGAGCGCTGCCTGGACGGCCTGGTCGCCGACGGCCTCGTCGAGCCCCTGGCCGACGGCCGCTTCAGCCTGCCCACCTCCTGAGGGGCGCCCGGGCGCCGCGCAGCGCGCGGGCGGCGCGGCTCACAGGCGGCGCAGCACCTCGGCGACGACGTCCTCGGGGGTGGGCTGCTCCAGGACCTGGAAGCCCGGCTCGTCCGGCTGGAGGTCCTCCAGGGTCTCCAGCTGGCTGTGCAGCAGCGAGGCGGGCATGTAGTGGCCGCGGCGGGCGGCGAGCCGCTCGGCCAGCACGGCCTCGGGCACGGTGAGGTGGCAGAAGCGCACGGAGGGGTGCCCCTCGCGCAGCAGGTCGCGGTAGGCGCGCCTGAGCGCCGAGCAGGTGACCACGACGGACTCGCCGTCGGCCTCGCGCTCCCCGATCCAGGCCGCGACGGCGCGCAGCCAGGGCCAGCGGTCCTCGTCGTCCAGGGGGGTGCCCGCGCGCATCTTGTCGACGTTGGCGCGCGGGTGGAAGTCGTCGCCCTCGGCGTACTCCCAGCCGCGGGCCCGGGAGACGGCCTGGGCGACGGTGGTCTTGCCGCTGCCCGAGACGCCCATGACGATCAGCGCGGTGGGGCCTGCGGGACGGTGGCCGGTGTCGGTGACGGCTCCTCCTCGGGTCGGGCGCGGGGGGTGACCCGCAGCATCCTGGTGTTGCCCAGCGTGTTGGGCTTCACGCGGGCGAGGTCGAGGAACTCGGCCACGCCCTCGTCGTGGGAGCGCAGCATCTCCGCGTAGACGTCGGGCGCGACGGGCGTGCCGTCGATCTCGACGAAGCCGTGGGCGGCGAAGAAGCGCGTCTCGAAGGTCAGGCAGAACAGCCGGGTGACGCCGAGGTCGGCCGCGCGCGCCAGCAGCGCCTCCAGGATGCGGTGGCCGACGCCCGCGCCGCGCACGGAGCGGTCCACGGCCAGGGTGCGCACCTCGGCGAGGTCCTCCCACAGCACGTGCACGGCGCCGCAGCCCACCACCCGCGCCCCGCCGGGGGCGGTGGGGTCGTCGACCTCGGCGACGACGAACTCCTGCACGGCCTCGTAGAGGGTGATGAGCTCCTTGGCGAGCAGGATCCGCTCGCGCGCGTAGTCCTCCACGAGCGCGCGGACGACCGGCACGTCGCCGGTCCGGGCGGGCCGCACCCGCACCCCTGGGGCCGTCGCTGGGGCCGTCACGCCGTCGATCCTGGCAGAGGGCCCGGCGCGAGGCCCGGCGGGTGGCCCGCACGCGCGACGGCCCGGCACCCCCTGGCGGGGGTGCCGGGCCGTCGCGTGGACCGGGGGTCAGGCCGTCACTGGCCGTCGGCGGACTTGCCGAGCGACAGGGTGACGGGCACGTCCTCCTTGGTGGTGCCCTCGAAGGTGAACTTCTGCTCCGCGCCCTCGCCCTCGGTGTCGACCGAGACGATCTGGCCGGGGCGCAGCTCGCCGAAGAGGATCTTCTCCGAGAGGACGTCCTCGATGTCGCGCTGGATCGTGCGGCGCAGCGGCCGCGCGCCCAGGACCGGGTCGTAGCCCTTGGTCGCCAGCAGCACCTTCGCGGACGGGGTGAGCTCGATGCCCATGTCCTTGTCCTTGAGGCGGTCGTCCACCCGCTTCACGAACAGGTCGACGATCTGGACGATCTCCTCCTGCGTCAGCTGCGGGAAGACGACGATGTCGTCGACGCGGTTGAGGAACTCGGGCCGGAAGTGCTGCTTGAGCTCGTCGTTGACCTTGGCCTTCATGCGGTCGTAGTTGGTCTGCGTGGTCTGGCTGCCGGCGGCGAAGCCGGTGCCCACGCCCTTGGAGATGTCCCGCGTCCCCAGGTTGGTGGTCATGATGATCACCGTGTTCTTGAAGTCCACCACGCGGCCCTGCGAGTCGGTCAGGCGACCGTCCTCGAGGATCTGCAGCAGCGAGTTGAAGATGTCCGGGTGGGCCTTCTCCACCTCGTCGAAGAGGACGACGGAGAACGGCTTGCGGCGCACCTTCTCGGTGAGCTGGCCGCCCTCCTCGTACCCGACGTAGCCGGGCGGGGAGCCGAACAGCCGCGAGACGGTGTGCTTCTCGGAGAACTCGCTCATGTCGAGCTGGATGAGCGCGTCCTCCTCGCCGAAGAGGAACTCCGCCAGCGCCTTGGCCAGCTCGGTCTTCCCGACGCCGGTGGGGCCGGCGAAGATGAAGGAGCCGCCGGGGCGCTTGGGGTCCTTCAGACCCGCCCGCGTGCGCCGGATGGCCTGGGACAGCGCCCGGATGGCGTCGTTCTGGCCGATGACGCGCTTGTGGAGCTCGGCCTCCATGTTGAGCAGGCGCGCGGACTCCTCCTCGGTCAGCCGGACGACCGGGATGCCCGTGGCCGTGGCCAGGACCTCCGCGATCAGCTCCTCGTCGACCTCGGCGATGACGTCCATGTCGCCGGACTTCCACTGCTTCTCGCGCTCGCCCTTCTGCGCCAGGAGCTTCTTCTCCTTGTCGCGCAGGGAGGCCGCCTTCTCGAAGTCCTGCGCGTCGATCGCGGACTCCTTCTCGCGGCGCACGTCGGCGATGCGCTCGTCGAACTCGCGCAGGTCCGGCGGAGCGGTCATGCGGCGGATGCGCAGGCGCGCGCCCGCCTCGTCGATGAGGTCGATCGCCTTGTCGGGCAGGTAGCGGTCGTTGACGTAGCGGTCGGCCAGCGTCGCGGCCGCCACCAGCGCGGCGTCGGTGATGGAGACGCGGTGGTGCGCCTCGTACCGGTCGCGCAGGCCCTTGAGGATCTCGATGGCGTGGGGCAGGGTCGGCTCGGGCACCTGGATGGGCTGGAAGCGGCGCTCCAGGGCCGGGTCCTTCTCGATGTGCTTGCGGAACTCGTCGAGCGTCGTGGCGCCGATGGTCTGCAGCTCGCCGCGGGCCAGCATCGGCTTGAGGATGCTGGCGGCGTCGATGGCGCCCTCGGCGGCACCCGCACCCACGAGGGTGTGGATCTCGTCGATGAACAGGATGATGTCGCCGCGGGTGCGGATCTCCTTGAGGACCTTGCGCAGCCGCTCCTCGAAGTCGCCGCGGTAGCGGGAGCCCGCCACGAGCGCGCCGAGGTCGAGGGTGTAGATCTGCTTGTCCTTGAGGGTCTCGGGCACCTCGCCGCGCACGACGGACTGGGCCAGGCCCTCGACGACGGCGGTCTTGCCGACGCCGGGCTCGCCGATGAGGATCGGGTTGTTCTTGGTGCGGCGCGAGAGCACCTGCATGACGCGCTCGATCTGCGGGTCGCGGCCGATGACCGGGTCCAGCTTGCCCTCGCGGGCGGCCTGGGTGAGGTTGCGGCCGAACTGGTCCAGCACGAGCGAGCCGGAGGGGGTGCCCTCCTGCGGGCCGCCGGAGGTCGCCGGCTCCTTGCCCTGGTAGCCGGAGAGCAGCTGGATGACCTGCTGGCGGACGCGGTTGAGGTCGGCGCCGAGCTTGACGAGGACCTGGGCGGCGACGCCCTCGCCCTCGCGGATGAGGCCGAGCAGGATGTGCTCGGTCCCGATGTAGTTGTGGCCGAGCTGCAGCGCCTCGCGCAGGGACAGCTCGAGCACCTTCTTGGCGCGGGGGGTGAAGGGGATGTGACCGGACGGGGCCTGCTGGCCCTGGCCGATGATCTCCTGGACCTGCTCGCGGACCGCGTCCAGGGAGATGCCCAGCGACTCGAGGGCCTTGGCGGCGACGCCTTCGCCCTCGTGGATCAGGCCGAGCAGGATGTGCTCGGTCCCGATGTAGTTGTGGTTGAGCATCCGGGCCTCTTCTTGGGCCAGGACGACGACCCGTCGGGCGCGGTCGGTGAACCTCTCGAACATGCGGCGCTCCTCGCGGGTGGTCGGGTCCTCGGGGGTCTGTCCCCCACGGACCATTCCGATGCTAGTCCCGGGCCCCGACACCTTCACCTCGCCCGCGTCGCGGCGGCCGATCGTGAGGGGGTCGTGACCTCGTCTCCTGGACCAACCCTCGCCCCCGGAGGGGTGTTCCGCCACGTCGTTCGCTCGCGGCGTAGACCCGGAGGGACCCGGCGACCCCCGGCGGGGGCCCCCGGGGCCCGGCTCAGGCGAGGTGGAAGTACTCCTCCAGGCGCTCCGTGGAGCGGTCCGGGTGCTCGCCGGAGGCGAAGAAGCGGGCCATGGTGGCCTGCCAGCGGCCGTTGACGTCCTCGCGGTGCATGGCGGCCACGGCCGCCTCGAAGTCGTCGGCCACGCAGTAGCCCACCACCAGGCCGTCCTCGCGGCGCACGAAGAGGGAGTAGTCGCGCCAGCCGGCGCGGGTGAGGGCCTGGAGCATCTCCGGCCACACGTGCTCGTGGGCGGCGAGGTACTCGTCCACCAGCTCGGGGCGCAGGTGCATGAGGAAGCAGGCGCGCTCGGCCACCGCGGGTCCACCTCTCGAAGGTCGGGTGCCGCGATCCAACCAGGTGCCCGCCCCGGGCGCACCGGGGGGCCGCACCCGTCGGGTGCGGCCCCCCCGGGGTCCTCCGGCGTCCCCCCGGTCGCCGGAGGGGCTCAGACGTCCCGGGTCTTCAGGGACAGGGCGCCCAGGCCCAGCAGGACCGCGACCCAGGCGGTGAAGACGAGCGCCCCGGGCAGCGGCTCCAGGTAGGACGGGTCCGGGGTCACGGTGGTCATGGCCGTGATCGAGTTGGAGAACCAGTACTCGCGGACCGTCTCGCCGCCCCAGGACTCCGGCACGAGCAGCAGCAGCAGCGGGACGACGAAGATCGCGCCGACGATCGTGCAGATGGCGCCGGCGGAGTTGCGCATCAGCGCCCCCAGGCCCAGCCCGGCCAGGGCGAAGCCGACGATCATCACCACGTGGCCGGCGACGGCGCGCAGCACGCCCTCGTCGCCGATCGAGACGCCGGCGTCCTGGGTGTCCAGGACCGCCTGGCCGACGAAGAAGGCCGCCAGGACGGCCAGGCCCGCGGCCAGCGCCACGGAGACGGCCAGCACCAGGGCCTTGGCCGCGTAGACGCCCAGCCGCCCGGGGGCGGTGGTGAAGGACGTGCGGATCATGCCGGTGGAGTACTCCCCGGCGATGACGATGACGCCGACGGCGGCCAGCACCAGGCTGGCGATCTGGGCGCCCTGCAGCGAGGCGCCGGTGGCGTCCACGCCGGGCGGGCCGGGGGTCCGCCCGGGCGCCGGGTCGGCGATCGAGGAGGCCACCGCCCAGGACAGCAGGGCGCCCAGGGCCACGATCGCCACGACGGACAGCAGCACCGTCACCACGACGGAGCGCACGCTCCAGAACTTGATCCACTCCGAGCGCAGCAGGCCGGGGAAGGTCACCCGGTACGGGGTGCCGGCGTACTGCGGGGCCGTCTTGCTCAGCGACGTGGTCGCGCTGCTCACCGCGACACCTCCTCACGGGCGGGGGCGGGCGCGCCGGCGGGCGCCCCCGCCCGTGAGGAGGTGT
>NZ_JAAALM010000859.1 GCF_009906395.1 Kineococcus indalonis | reverse complement strand
CGACGGGACTGCACTCACTCCCACAGGGTAGGGAGGCGCCCGGGGCGGGGCCGTCGGCCGATCGTTGAACGTCGCACCCGACGTCCGTCGCACCCGGTCGCGCCACCGCCACTGGTCGTGATCACGTGCGGGCGGTGGCCGCCCCCGGCCGCCGCGCGGGCGGCCGGGGCGGTCGGGGGAGGCCGACGGGCGCCGGCGGGGTCAGGAGCCGGACTTCAGCGCGGCCAGGCGCGCCTCGACGTCCAGGTCGGTGCCCAGGTCCTCCAGCTCGGCGAACCGCGCGTCCAGCGAGTCCGCCTGCAGCTCCGCGCGCCCGGCCACCCGGGCCTCCTCCCGGCGCACCCGCTCCTCGAAGCGCGAGAGCTCCGAGGTGGGGTCCAGCACGTCGATCGAGCCGACCGCCTCCTGCACGCGCGCCTGCGCCTGCGCGGCCTTGGCGCGGGCCACGAGCTGGTCGCGCTCGCGGCGCAGCTCGCCCAGCTTCTCCTTCATCGACGCCAGGCCGCTCTTGAGCTTGTCGACGACCTCGGTCTGCGCCGCGATCTGCGGGGTGGCCGCGCTGACCTCCTGCTCGAAGGAGATCTGCCGCTTCAGGGCCAGCTTGGCCAGCTCGTCGAAGCGGTCGGCCTCGCCCGCGCGCCCCGCCGCGCGCAGCTCGTCGGCCTTGCGCGAGGCCGCCAGCGCCTTCGCGCCCCACTCCCGCGCCGCCTCCACGTCGTCGTCGCGGTCCGCCTCGGCCAGGCGCAGGTCGCCGATCGTCTGCGCGATCGCCGCCTCGGCGTCGGCGATGCTCGCGGTGTAGTCGCGGACCACCTGGTCCAGCACCTTCTCGGGGTCCTCGGCCTGGTCGATGAGCGCGTTGACGTTCGCCCGCGCCAGCTGCGCGATGCGCCCCAGGATCGACTGCTTCTGCGCCACGTCTCGTCCTCTCGTGCTGCTCGTCGTGCCGACCCGCCCGATGATCCCGGTCCCCGCCCCGCGGGGCAGCTCGGGACCGCCCCCGCGGCACCGCTCAGAAGCGCCCGCC
>NZ_JAAALM010000858.1 GCF_009906395.1 Kineococcus indalonis | reverse complement strand
GGCAGGGTGGGGCGCGTGGAGCGCGCGACCGGGCGGGGCACGGGCACCAGGTGGCACCGCTGGTGGGCCGGCAAGGACGACGTCGAGCGCGTCACCCTGTACACCCGCCAGTCCTTCGCCCTGCTGCTGACCATCGGCCCGTCCCTGACCCTGGGCCAGACCCTCGGCCGGGGCGGCGGCGGGGCCCTGGTGCAGCGCCCGGCCGCCGCCCTGGCCGTGCTGGCGGCCGTGGTGGTGCACGCGGTGGCCGTCGGCCTCGTCCTGGACCGGCAGATCGCCGGCCGGCCGGTGCCGCGCCGGTGGTGGGGCGCGCTGGCCGCCGTCTCGGCGGCGGCGTTCGCCGCCTCGGCCCTGCTCGCGCCGGTGCAGGGCGGGGCGATCGCGCGCGTGGCGGTGGTCGGGGCGCTGTTCGGCCCGGCGGCGTTCCTGGGCACCCGGCGCAGCCTGCTGCTGGCGGTGCTCGCCGGGGCCGGCGTGGTGGCCCTGCACCGCGACGGCTTCGAGTGGCCGCGCCAGGGCCTGGCGGCCGTCGCGCTCCTGGCGGGCGCCTTCGCGTTCGCGGTGGTGACCGTGCAGCTGTCGATGTGGATCGTGGACGTGGTGCGCCGCCTGGCCGGCGCCGAGCGGGACCGCGCGCGCCTGGCGGTGGCCGAGGAGCGGCTGCGCTTCGCCCGCGACCTGCACGACGTGGTGGGCCGGGACCTGTCGGCCATCGCCGTCACCAGCGACCTGGTGGCCGAGCTGGCCCGGCGCGGGCGGCCGGAGGCCGTGGAGCGCGCCGAGGAGGTGCGCCGCATCGCGCAGGCCTCGCTGCGCGAGGTGCGCGAGGTGGTGCGCGGCTACCGCGGGGTGGACCTGGACGCGGAGCTGGAGGGCGCGGCGGCGCTGCTGCGCTCGGCCGGGATCGAGCCCGCCGTGGCCGCCGACGCCGCGGGCGTCCCGGCCGAGGCGCGCACCGCGGCGGCGTGGGTGGTGCGCGAGGGCGTGACCAACGTGGTGCGGCACTCGGCGGCCACGCGGTGCCGCAT
>NZ_JAAALM010000857.1 GCF_009906395.1 Kineococcus indalonis | reverse complement strand
CCGGCCCGCCACGCCGCCGAGGGCGGGGGCGGGGGCGACGGGGAGAGCCGCGGAGCGGTACCGGCGCACGCCCCACCTCCGACCCTCACGACCGTCGCGTCCCCAGCGGCCGCGACCGCTCCGGGAGGGCTCCGGCCGTCGGCTGGGGC
The DNA here is from genome assembly GCF_009906395.1 of Kineococcus indalonis. GTDB lineage: Bacteria > Actinomycetota > Actinomycetes > Actinomycetales > Kineococcaceae > Kineococcus > Kineococcus indalonis. The sequence goes on along the minus strand of NZ_JAAALM010000857.1, from coordinate 883 downwards.
CCATCATGAGCGCCGGTCATCCCAGGAGGAAGCCCTGCTGCAGTGCCGGTTCGCTCACGTCGACGTACCGTCACGCGGGTTGCACGCCACGTCATGTCACCGTCGCGGACCGCAGGACGGCGAGCACTCCCCGTGGCGGCGGCGGGCTCGACGCGCGACGTGCGGGGCCTCAGCCCCAGTGCGGCGGGCGCTCCGAGAGGTACCACTCGTCGTCGCGGCCCCGCGAGCCGGCGCCCCACCCCTCGTCGCGGTCGTCAGCGGAGCGCTCGTCCTCCAGCGGCACCTCGCGCTCGTCGTCCTCGCCCGGTCCCCTCACGACGCCTCCTCGCGCGGCAACCGCGCCTCGTCGTCCCCCTGCGGTCCCACCGCGCCGCCCTGCGCGCCCGGGCGCACCGCGGCGCCGGGGTCCGGGGCCGCGGGCGGCGCCGGGGCCTCGCCGGTCCCGCCGGCCCCGCGCAGGTCCAGGACCAGCCCGGTGTCGTCGCCGTGCTCGGCCACCGCCTCGCGCCAGCGCTGGCCGACCCGCTCGGCCTCCGCCGCCGGGTCGGCCAGGACGTCCGTGCCCAGCGCGCGCACGCAGCGCCACCCGCGCCGCTCCAGGCCCGCCGGGCCCGACACCTCGCGCTCGACGACGTCCGCGGCGGCCCACGCGGGGCCGTCCATCTGCACCGCCAGCGCCGGGCCGGTGCCGTCCGGGCGCCGCACCGCCACCGGCACCCTGCGCGAGCGGCCCGCGCCCAGCTCCACCGGCAGGCCCAGCGTCCGGCAGGACACCGCCAGGCGGCGCTCCAGCGCCGTCGAGGGCGCCTCGGCCGGACGCTCGCGCGCCTCCCACGCGAGCGCGGTGCGCAGCAGCAGGTGCCGGCCCGCCCCGGCGGGGGCG
>NZ_JAAALM010000856.1 GCF_009906395.1 Kineococcus indalonis | reverse complement strand
GGGCTGAGGCGGCGGGTCCCCACGGCGTGCGTGGCGCGGCGGGCGCTGCGACGCTCGGCCAGTGACCCCAGCGCGCGCCACCACCGGCATCGTCGAGGGCGTCGTCGCCGTCGTGGGGCAGGTGGGCCGCGACCTGGTGCTGCGCGTGGACGAGGTGCCCGCGGCCGGCGGGTCCACCGCCGTGCGGGAGCGCCGCGAGGTGCTGGGCGGCAAGGGCGCCAACCAGGCCGTGGCCGCGGCGCAGCTGGGCATGTCGGCCGCGCTCGTGGGGGTCGTGGGGGACGACCCGGCCGGGGAGCAGGTGCTGGCGCAGGCGCGCCAGGACGGGGTGGACGTGCGCCGGGTGGTGCGCCGGGAGGGCGCGACGACGGCGCTGCTCGTGGACGTCGTCGCGGGCGGGCAGCGCCGGCTGCTGGAGGACGCCTCGGAGCAGGTGCAGCTGACGGCCGCGGACGTGCACGCCGCCACCGGGCTGCTGCGCCGCGCCGCGGCCGTCCTGGTGCAGCTGCAGCAGCCCGCCGAGGCGGTGTCGGCGGCGCTGCGGATCGCGCGGGAGGCGGGCCGGTTCACCGTGGTCGACGGGGCGTGCCGGGACGCGTCGGTGCGCCAGGAGGTGCTCGCCGCGGCCACGGTGCTGCGCGCCGACGCGCACGAGGCGGAGCTGTTCTGCGGCCGGGCGCTGCGGGGGGCGGACGCGGTGCTCGACGCGGCGCGCGAGCTGGTCGGGCGCGGCCCGCGCCTGGTGGTGCTGGAGGCCGGCGCCGCGGGCAACGCGGTGGCCTGGGAGGGCGGCGGCGAGCTGGTGCCGCTGACCGGGGTGGAGGTCGTGGACCCCACCGGCGGCGGGGACTCCTTCACCGCGGCGCTGGCGGTGGCGCTGCTGCGCGGGGAGGAGGTCGAGCGGGCCGCGCGGTGGGCGACGGCCGCGGCGGGCTCGACGGTGCAGCGGCTCGGGGGCCGGCCGGCGCTGTCGCCGGAGGAGCTGGACGAGCAGGCGAACCTGCTGCCCTAGGGGCGGGGTGGGGCGGTGCCCGGC
>NZ_JAAALM010000855.1 GCF_009906395.1 Kineococcus indalonis | reverse complement strand
CGGCTGCTCCGGCGCCCCCGGCGACGGTGACGGCGCGCCGCCCCCGGCGAGCCGCGGCTCGGCCGTCTCCGCCGAGCGCTGCGCGCAGAACGAGGCCGCCGGCACGGTGACCTACGTCACCGGCTACCAGTTCCAGGCCTCGGCGAGCATCCTCGACCCCGTCGCCGCGGAGGCGCTGGGCTACTTCGACGCGCTGTGCCTGGACGTGCGGATCCAGCCCGGCACCGGGGAGACCGCCCAGAACGCCCAGCTCGTCGCCGCCGGCACCGCGCAGGTCTCCTCCATCGCCGGGGCCTCCGACGTGCTCGTCAACGTCGACAACGGCGTGGACGTCACCGCCGTGGCGCTGTTCGGGCACGTGCCCGTGGCCACCTTGATGACCCGCCCGGACGTGACGGACCTCAAGCAGCTGGAGGGCACCGTGCTGGGGCAGAAGGGCGCGCTGCCGGTGACGATCGAGGCGATGCTGCGCACCGCCGGCGTCGACGTCGCCGAGGTCGAGCAGGTCGTCGTCGGGTACGACCCCAGCGTGCTGGTGCGCGGGCAGGTGCGCTCGCTGACCGGGTACAAGTCCAACGAGCCGCTGACGCTGCGGGCGCTGGGCGAGGAGGTCACCGAGTGGAACCCGGAGGACTACGGGGTGCCCGGCTCCATGGCCACCACGATCGTCACTCCCGCCTTCCTGGCCGAGCACCCCACCGCGGTGCAGGACTTCCTGCGCGCCCAGCTGCACGCCTACGCGTACTGCGAGCAGCACGTCGAGGAGTGCGTCGGCTACGCCGCGGAGAGCTCGCAGGCCGGCTACGACGTCGAGCACAACCAGCAGGTGTGGCGCACGGAGACGCAGCTGGTGGACGGCTCGCAGCCGGCCGGGCAGCCGCTGGGCGCGATCGACGTGGCGAGCGTGCGCGCCGAGGCGGAGTTCCTGGTGCGCATGGGCCAGATCGACGCGGTGCCCGACGTGGACGCCCTGGTGGACGAGGACGTCGTGGCCGGCCTGTACTCGGGCACCGAGCTGGTCTGGCCCGCCCCCTGACG
>NZ_JAAALM010000854.1 GCF_009906395.1 Kineococcus indalonis | reverse complement strand
ACCCCGTCCACGGCACCGCCCGCCCCGACGCCCCCCGGGTGCTGCGGCGGCTGCCGCCCGGGCGCGGCACCAGCGAGCTGCAGCGCGAGCAGGTGGAGACCGGCTCGGCGCCGCACACCTCGCTGAGCGCCCTGCGCGCCGACCTGCTGGCGCGCAGGCGCGAGCTGGCCGAGGCCGCCGGCGGCGGCCCCGGCGGGCCGGGCACCCTGCTGGTGGCCCTGGGCACCCACCCGCTGGGCGGGGTGCCCACCCTGTCGCCCGGCTCGCGCTACGAGCGCATGAGCCGGCGCTTCGGGCTGCTGGCGCGCGAGCAGCTCACCTGCGGCTGCCACGTGCACGTCGGCGTCGCCGACCGCGACGAGGGCGCGGCGGTGCTGGACCGGCTGCGCCCCTGGGCGCCGGTGCTGCTGGCGCTGAGCGCGAACTCCCCGTTCTGGCAGGGCGTGGACACCGGCCACGCCAGCTACCGCTCGCGGGTGTGGGACCGCTGGCCCACCGCCGGCCCCACCGGGCCCGTCGGCGACGCCGCCGGCTACGACGCCCTGGTGCGCCGGGTGCTCGCCACGGGCGTGCCGATGGACACCGGGATGCTCTACTTCGACGTCCGCCTCTCGGCCCGCTACCCCACCGTGGAGGTGCGGGTGGCCGACGTGTGCCTGCGCGTGGACGACGCCGTGCTCGTCGCCGGGCTGGTGCGCGCGCTGGCCGACACCGCCGCGGCCGAGCACCGCGCCGGGCGCCCGGCGCCGGACGTCGGCGTGGAGGCGCTGCGCCTGGCGTCCTGGCGCGCCTCCAGCGACGGCGTCGACGGCGAGCTGGTGCACCCGCTGAGCGGCGCGCCGCGCCCGGCCGCGCAGGTGGTCGCCGACCTGCTGGAGCACGTCGCCCCCGCCCTGGCCGCCGCCGGCGACGAGGAGCTGGTGCGCGCCGGGGCCGCCGCGGTGCTCCAGCGCGGCACCGGTGCGCGCTGGCAGCGGGCCGTCGCCGCCGCCGAGGGGGTGCCGGCGCTGCTGCGCCGCGCCGCCCTGCTGACCCTGGACG
>NZ_JAAALM010000853.1 GCF_009906395.1 Kineococcus indalonis | reverse complement strand
CGCCACCAGGAGCCCCCGTGCCGAGCGCCGTCCCGACCCCTGCCACCACCGCCCCCGCCACGCGGGCGCCCTCGCGCGCCGCGCGCACCGCCACGGGCGCCACCACCTCGCTGGCGCTGCGCGGGGTGGTGAAGTCCTACGACCACCGCGTCGTCCTGGAGGACCTGACGGCCTCCTTCACCCCCGGCGCGGTCACCGGGGTCGTCGGGGAGAACGGCTGCGGCAAGTCCACGCTGCTGCGGCTGCTCGCCGGCGTGGAGGAACCCGACGCCGGCCGGGTGGTGGCCGTGGCGAGCGCCGGGCTGGCGCACCTGCCGCAGGACCCCGCCGCGCCGCCGTCCTGGACGGTGGCGCGCGTGGTCGACGAGGCGCTGGCCGACGTGCGCCGCCTGGCGCGGCGGATGCGCGAGCTGGAGGAGGCCATGGCCCGCCCGGGCACCGCGGACCTGGACGCCGTGCTGGCCGAGTACGGCGAGGTGGGCACCGCGTTCGAGCTGCGCGGGGGCTGGTCGGCCGACGCCCGCGTCGAGCGCGCCCTGGCCGGCCTGGGGCTGGCGGGGCTGGCGCCGGGGCGCGCGCTCGCCGAGCTGTCCGGCGGGCAGCGCTCGCGGCTGCACCTGGCGGCGGTGCTGGCCGCCGACGCGGAGGTGCTGCTGCTGGACGAGCCCACCAACCACCTCGACGACGGGGCGGCCGGCTGGCTGGAGCAGCACCTGCGCTCGCGCCGGGGCACCACCGTGGTGGTCTCCCACGACCGGGAGTTCCTAGACCGCGCGGCCGGTGAGCTGCTGGAGGTCGACGGCGGCCGCGCCGCCCGCTACCCGGGCGGCTACGACGGCTACCTGGCGGCCAAGGCCGCCGAGCGGGCCCGGCGGGTGCAGGAGCGCGCCGCCTGGGAGGAGGAGGTGCGGCGGCTGCGCACCACCGGCGACGCCGTCGCGCGCCGCGTCGCCCCGGACCGCCCCCCGCGCGACGGCGACAAGATGGGCTACGACTTCAAGGGCGGGCGGGTGCAGGAGTCGCTGGCGGGGCGGGGGGGGG
>NZ_JAAALM010000852.1 GCF_009906395.1 Kineococcus indalonis | reverse complement strand
GCGTCAGGGCGCCGAGGGGCTCAGCCCGCCCGGCCCGCTGGAGAGCACCGCCGCGGCCAGCGCCCGCGAGGCCGGGCGCTCGCGCGTGCGCGGGTTCGTCAGCAGCACCAGGTCGATCTGGCCCAGCTCCGGCAGGCGGTGCTGCGCGCCCAGCGCCGTCAGCTGCGGCGGCACCAGCGAGCCGGCCAGGCACGAGACGCCGATGCCGGCGGAGACCGCGGCGATCAGGCCGTTGACGCCGCGGCACACGCAGGCGCTGCGGTAGCCCAGCCCGGCGCGCTCCAGCGCCTCCTGCATCGCCGCGCCGCTGAGCGAGGGGGAGGGGTAGACCACCAGCGGCACCGGCTGCGACAGGTCCACCCGGGTGGAGGGGTTGCCCACCCACACCAGCCGCTCGCGCTTGACGAGCTGACCCTCGCCCGAGCCGCGCGGGCGCTTGCCGATGAAGATGTCCAGGCGGTCGTTCTCCAGGCGGCGGTGCAGGGTACCGGACTGGTCGACGGTCAGCTCCAGGTCCACGCGCGGGTTCTCGGTGCGGAAGTCGCGCAGGATGTGCGGCAGCCGGGTCAGCGCCAGGTCGTCGGACATGCCGATGCGCAGCCGCCCGCGGGGCCGCTCGGAGGCGAAGTAGGAGGCCGCCCGCTCGTGCGCGGCCAGGATCGAGCGGGCGAAACCGATCATCGCCTCGCCGTCCGGCGTCAGCGCCACCGAGTGCGTGTCCCTGTGCACCAGAGCGCGTCCGACGGCGTCCTCCAGCTTGCGCAGGTGCTGGCTCACCGTGGACTGGCGCACCCCCAGCCGCGCGGCGGCCTGGGTGAAGGAGTGCGTCTGCGCCACCGCCAGGAACGAGCGCAGCTGCGCCGGCTCGAACGCCGCCGCCGGGCGCCCCACCTCGGCCACGGGTCCCCCTCCGCTGGTCATCACGACACGTGATGACTGATAAGCACGCCATCGCCGTGCGATCTCGCCGTCGCGTCCGTGAGGATGGTCGCACGACGATCGCTACCGAAGGAACCCACTCGTGACCCCGCCGGCCGCAGCCGAGT
>NZ_JAAALM010000851.1 GCF_009906395.1 Kineococcus indalonis | reverse complement strand
ACCCCGCCCCGCCGCGGGCGGTTGGCGGGGGCGTTCGGCGTCACGGAACCTCCTAGGACCCGCGGCGGGGCGGGGTGGTGCTGGACGGCGCGACCGGTGGGGCCGGAGGCGGCGTGTGCGAAAGGTAGGTCGTGCCGGCCCCGTGCGCACTTCGACGTCCGGGCGCGCCGTCAGGTTCCCCTCAGTTTCGCTCAGGTCACGCCCCGTGACCAGTGGTCGCGGGGCGGCGGGTGCCCCGGGCTCAGGCCAGGACGAGGTCCAGCACCCGGTCGAACTGCTCGGCCACCCGGCGCGCGGCCACGGCGCGCAGCGCGTGCAGCGGCTTGCCCGCGCCCTGCGACTGCGGCACGGCCACGCGGTCCGGCAGGGGCTCGAGCACCAGCGCGCCGAACAGCGCGCGCAGCTCCTCCAGGCGGAAGCGCTGCTCGCCCGAGCGCGGGGAGAAGCGGTTGACGAGCACGCCCGCCACCCGCGGGCCCCCGCGCAGCGCGTCGACCTCGTCGAGGGTGCGGGCCACGGCGGCCACCGAGAACCGGCTGGCGTCGGAGACGACGAGGACGGCGTCGCTGGCGCGCCACGCCGAGCGGGTCAGCCCGCCCAGCGAGGGCGGGCAGTCCAGCAGGGCCAGCTGGTGGTCGTCGAGCTTGCGCAGCGCGCGCCGCAGCGAGTCCAGGTCCACGACGGCGGGGTCGGGGGCGTCCAGGTGCGCGGAGGCCGCCGAGCCGGTCACCACGTCGAGCATGCCGGGCTGGTCCTGCACCCAGCCGCTGGGCGCCACCGCCGACTCGGCCACCCGCCGCTTGGGCGCGCGCAGCACGGCGGCCACGTCGTGCGGGCGCTGGGCCGTCACGTCGAGGCCGGAGGTGGCGTCGGCCTGGGGGTCGAGGTCCACCACGAGGGTGCTGAGGGAGCGGTGCAGGGCGGCGGAGGCCAGGCCCAGGACCACCGAGGTCTTGCCCACTCCGCCCTTCGCGCTGCAGACGGCCAGGGTGATCACCGCGCGAGGATACCGGGGCGGGCGGGCGCGGAAGGCCCGCGGCGCAGGGGG
>NZ_JAAALM010000850.1 GCF_009906395.1 Kineococcus indalonis | reverse complement strand
CTGCTGGACCGCACCCGCACCACCGCCCCGCCCGGCGGCGGTGCGGGCGACGACGCCGCCGCGGTCCGCGCGACGGTGCAGCGCGCGGTGCGCGCGCAGTCGCTGGGCCTGCACCGCTTCTGGGTGGCGGAGCACCACGGGGTCCCCGGTGTCGTCGGCCCGGCGCCGGCGGTGCTGCTGGGTGCCGTCGCCGCGGCGCTGGACCCGGCCTCGGCGCTGCGCATCGGCTCCGGCGGGGTGATGCTGCCCAACCACGTCCCGCTGGTGGTCGCCGAGCAGTTCGCCGTGCTGGAGGCCCTGCGCCCGGGCCGGGTCGACCTCGGGGTGGGCCGCTCGGCCGGTTTCACCGCCGCGGTGCGGGCGGCGCTGCGCGCCCGGGGCAGCGACGCGCAGGAGTTCACCGCGGCCGTGTCCGATCTGCTGGACCTGCTGCACGGGCGGGCGGCGGTGACGGTGCGCCCGCGCGTGCCGGCGCCGCCGGTCTCGGTGCTGGCCACCGGCGACGGGCTGGTGACCGCCGCGCACCTGGGCCTGCCGGTCGTCGTGGGCGGGCCGGCGCTGGAGGACCCGGCGCGGCTGGCGCAGTACCGGCGGCGCTTCGTCGACCGCGGCCTCGGCGGCCCGCGCGTGACGGTGCTGGCCGACGTGCTCGTCGCCGACGACGAGGCCTCGGCCCGGCGCGAGCTGCTGCCGCAGGCGTGGTCGCTGGCGGTCTCGCGCACCCGCGGGGAGTTCCCGCCGCTGCCCGCCCCCGGTGACGTGCGGCTGGACGAGCTGAGCGCCCGCGAGCGCCGCGCGGTGGAGGCGGTGCTCGCGCGGGACGTCGTCGGCACCGAGGCGCAGGTGCGCCGGCGGGTCGGGGACCTGCTGGGGCGGCTGGGCGCCGACGAGCTCATGGTCGCCACGACCGTGCACGACCCGGACCTGCAGGCGGAGTCCGACGCGCGCCTGGCCGACGCGCTGCTGGGCTGAAGCGCTGCCGGGGCGGCGCGCTGCCGGGGCGGCGCGGCCTCGTGCAGGCGGCGCGCCAGCACCAGGAGTCCTCCGGCAGCGAGGTGAGCAGCAGTCGCGGCT
>NZ_JAAALM010000084.1 GCF_009906395.1 Kineococcus indalonis | reverse complement strand
GTCCACCCCTCCACCCTCGCACGCCGGGGGCGCGCGGGGGCGCGCGGCGCTTATCACGTGGAAGAGCACCGGGGAGAGCGATTACCGTCGATGCACGTGCGGGCACTCCCCCTCCAAGACCCCGGTCCCCCCGACGTCCGATCACCCGTGCGCCTGCTGCTGCGCACCGCGGCGCAGCAGTGGCGCCCCATGGCGGTCGGCACCTCCTTCGGCTGCGCGTGGATGCTCACGCAGGCCGTCCTGCCCGCCGCGGTCGGGGAGGCCCTCGACGAGGGCGTCCTGGCCGGCGACGCCGGCGCCCTGCTGCGCTGGGCCGGCGTCGTGCTGGCCCTGGCGGCGGTCACCACCACCGCCGCCGTGCTGCGGCACCGCTACGCCGTGACGAACTGGCTGACCGCCTGCTTCCGCACGCTGCAGCAGGTCGGCCGGCACACCGCCCGCGCCGGCACCGGCGTCACCGCGCGCCTGCCGCAGGGCGAGGTGCTGGCCAGCACCTCCTCCGACGGCCCGCGCGTGGGCGACGCCTTCGACGTCACCCAGCGCGCCGTGGCCTCGGTGCTGGCCGTGGCGGTCGTGGCCGTCCTGGTCCTGCGCACCTCGGTGCCGCTGGGCCTGATCGTCCTGCTCGGCATCCCCGCCGTGCTGGTGGCGCTGCTGGTGCTGCTGCGCCCGCTGCAGGAGCGCCAGCGCCGCCAGCGCGAGCTGAGCGGGCAGCTGACCGCCCTGGGCACCGACACCGTGCGGGGCCTGCGCATCCTGCGCGGCGTGGGCGGCGAGGAGCTGTTCCTGGCCCGCTACCGCGACAAGAGCCAGCAGGTGCGCGCGGCGGGCGTGCGGGTGGCGGCGTGGGAGTCGGCGCTGGAGGCCCTGCAGGTCCTCGTGCCCGGCCTGCTCGTGGCGGCCCTGGTGTGGGCGGGCGCGCGCGCCACCGTGCGCGGCGAGCTCAGCCCCGGCGAGCTCGTCGCGCTCTACGGCTACGCCGCCTTCCTCACCTCCCCGCTGCGGATGCTGGTGGAGACCGCCGACAAGTACGCGCGCGCCCTGGTGGCCGCCCGGCGGCTGGTGACGATGCTGGAGGTGCCCCCGCGCCTGGCCGACGCGCCCGCCGCGGAGCTGGAGCACCCGGCGGCCGGGGCGCTGGCCGAGGCCGCCTCGGGCGTGAGCGCCGCCCCCGGCGAGCTGACCGTGCTGGTGACCGACCCGCCCGAGCTCGCCGGGCCGCTGGGCCGGCGCCTGGCGCGCTTCGACGACACCGAGGGCACCGAGGGCACCGAGGGCACCGACGGCACCGAGGGCACCGACGGCACCGACGGCACCGACGGCACCGGGGGCGCCACCCTGGCCGGGGTGCCGCTGCGCCGGGTGCCCGTGGCCGAGGTGCGCCGGCGCGTCGTGCTCGCCGAGGACGACGCGCAGCTGTTCAGCGGGACCCTGCGCGAGCAGGTCGACCCCGAGGGCCGGCGCACCGACGCGGAGGTGCTCGCCGCGCTGGAGGTCGCCGACGCCACCGAGCTGCTCGACCTCGTCGACGGCGGTCTGCGCGGCCTGGTCACCGAGCGCGGGCGCTCCCTGTCCGGCGGGCAGCGCCAGCGCCTGGCGCTGGCCCGGGTGCTGCTGCGCGACCCGGAGGTGCTGGTGCTGGTGGAACCCACCAGCGCCGTCGACGCGCACACCGAGGCCCGCATCGCCGCCCGGCTGCGCCGGGCCCGCGCCGGGCGCACCACGCTCGTCGCCAGCGCCAGCCCGCTGGTGCTGCCGCACGCCGACACCGTGCACTGGGCGCCCGGCGGGCGGGTGGTCGCCAGCGGCCGGCACGCCGAGCTGCTGGCGCGCGAGCCCGCCTACCGCCGCTTCGTCACCCGCGACGCGGCCGCGAGCACCGGCGAGCCCGGCGAGCCGGGCCCGCGCGGGGGCACCGGCGCGCTGACCGTGCGCCCGCGCCGCCCCGTCCCCGCACCCCTGCCCGAGGAGGAGCTGTGAGCACCGCCGCCGAGGGCGTGGACGCCCCGCTGCAGGAACCCACCACCCTGCCGGTCGCCGACCGGGCCCAGGTGCTGCGCGACGTGCGCCGCCTGGTGCGCCAGCACCGCCGACCGGGGCTGGTGATGCTGGTGCTGCACGCCGGCGCGGCCCTGGTGGGCCTGGCCGGGCCGTGGCTGCTGGGCGGCCTCGTCGACGACGTGGTCGCCGCCGCGCGCGGGGCCGACCCGGCCGCCGTGCTCGCCGACGTCGACCGCACCGTGGCGCTGCTCGTGGCCGCCGTGGTCGCCCAGGCGCTGCTGGCGCGGGTGGCGCGCTTCCGCTCGCTGTCGCTGTCGGAGGAGGTGTTCGCGCAGCTGCGCGAGGAGTTCCTCGCGCGGGCCACCCGCCTGCCGCTGTCGGTGGTGGAGCAGGCCGGCACCGGCGACCTCGTCTCGCGCACCACCAACGACGTGGAGTCCCTCAGCTACACCGTGCGCTACGGCGCGCCGGCGATCCTCGTGGCCGCCGTCACCACCGCCTTCACCGTCGCCGCGGCGTTCCTCACCGGGCCGCTGGTGGCGCTGGCCGTCCTGGTCGGGCTGCCCGGCCTGCTGGTGGGCACCCGCTGGTACCTGCGGCGGGCGCCGGCCGGCTACGCCGCCGAGCGGGCCTGGTGGGGCCGCATCTCCACCACGCTGGGCGAGAACGTGGAGAACGTGCGCACCGTGGAGGCGCTGGGCCTGGCCGAGCACCGCGTGCGGCTGCTGGACCGCGTCATCGGCGAGACGGTGCAGCGCGAGCGGTACACGCTGCGGCTGCGCACGGCGTGGTTCCCCACCATCGAGCTGTCGTACCTGCTGCCCGTGGTGGTGGCGCTGGTGTGGGGCGGGTTCCTGGTGCGCCACGACCTGGCCAGCGCCGGGCAGGTCGCGGCCGTCGTGCTGTACCTGCGCCAGCTCGTCGGCCCCGTCAACGAGCTGCTCATCTGGTGGGACGAGCTGCAGGTGGGGCAGGCGTCGTTCGCGCGCGTGGTGGGCCTGGCCACCGTCCCGCCCGACCGCGCCGAGCGCGGCGAGGAACCCGTCTCCGACGACGTGCGCGCCGAGCGCGTGGGCTACGAGTACGCCCCCGGCCGCCCCGTGCTGCACGGGGTGTCGCTGTCGCTGGAGCCCGGCGAGCGGCTCGCCGTCGTCGGGCCCACCGGCGCCGGCAAGTCCACGCTGGGCCGGCTCATCGCGGGCATCGCCCCGCCCACCAGCGGCTCGGTGCGCGTGGGCGGGGCTGAGGTGACGGGGCTGCCGCTGGAGGAGATGCGCCGGCAGGTCGCGCTGGTCACCCAGGAGCGGCACGTGTTCAGCGCCTCCCTGCGCGACAACGTCGCGCTGCCGGTGCCGCGGGCCGACGACGCCGCCGTGGAGGCGGCGCTGGAGTCCGTGGACGCCCTGGGCTGGGCGCGCGCGCTGCCCCAGGGCCTGGCCACGCGGGTCGGCGAGAACGGGGTGGAGCTGTCGGCCGCGCAGGCGCAGCAGGTGGCGCTGGCCCGCCTGGTGCTGGCCGACCCGCACACCCTGGTGCTGGACGAGGCGACCTCGCTGCTGGACCCGAACACCGCCCGGCACACCGAGCGGTCCCTGGCGGCGGTGCTGGCCGGGCGCACCACCGTGGCCATCGCGCACCGGCTGCACACCGCCCACGACGCCGACCGCATCGCCGTCGTCGAGGGCGGGCGCATCACCGAGCTGGGCACGCACGAGGAGCTGGTCGACGCCGACGGGCCGTACGCCGGCCTGTGGCGCAGCTGGCACGGCGGCTGAGCCCGGCGCCCGCACGCACGACGGCCGCGGCGCGGCTCCCCGCTCGGGGGGCCGCACCGCGGCCGTCGCCGCGGGGGGCGGGTCAGTCCTCCTTGCCCCGCTGGAACGGCTGCTCCGGGTACACCGCGTCCACCTCGATCTCCACCAGCCAGCCCGGCACGGGCAGCGAGGCGACCTCCAGCGCCGCGCGCGAGGGGCGCGCGGCGTTCTCGACCAGCGGCGGGGCGGGCGCGGCGGTGCCCAGGGGCACGTCGAGCGCCTCGTTCGTCTCCAGGTCGACGTTGGCGAAGTACTGCCGGTAGGCGCGGTTCCAGCCGGCGAAGTCGGCGACCTCGGCGCCCTCCTCGTTGGCGAGGAACACGCGCATCGTGATGACGTCGTCGAAGCTGAGGCCCTGCGCGGCGAGGTTCGCCCCGATGGCGGCCAGGGCGTTCAGGCCCTGCGCCTCGGTGAGGGTCACGCCCTCGGGCAGCGCGCCGCCCAGGGCTCCCAGGTCCACGTACGCCTCGGGGGTGCCCGGTGCGGCGTCGGGGTTCGCCGCCGACGGGCCGATCCCGCTGGACTTGTAGATCGCGGTGGCCGGGCCGATCCCGACGCCGCTGGCGATCATCGGGTTGGTGTCGCCGACCGGCAGCGCCACGGCGACCGTGCCCGGTGCGGGGGTGCCGCCGCGGGTGGCGGCGACGCCGGCTCCGGCGCCGAGGCCGACGAGCAGCAGCGCGCTGACGCCCACGACCAGCGGCCTGCGGGACAGGGGCTTCTTCACGGGTTCTTCTCTCCGCTCGATCGGGGGTTCAGCTGCTCATGACGCGCTGGTGCAGCGCGGTGACGGTGGCGCGCGCGGACGTCATGGCGCCGTGCTGCCAGGCGATCGCGTGCGAGAGGTGGTCGCCGGCGAAGTAGACGTTGCCCTGCGGGGCCAGCAGCGTGGCGTACTCCGGGCCGGTCTGCGAGGTCCAGTCCACCCAGCCCGCCTCGCTGTAGCGCGTCCTGCTCCACGAGACCGAGAACGAGGAGGCGATGTCCTGGCCGTACACCGGGCCGTGGATCTTCGCGCCGTTCTCCACGGCGCGCTTGCGGCGCTGGGCGTGCGGCAGGGCCGCGTACTCCAGCGCCTGCCGGCCGTAGTTGTAGTAGCCGACCACGACGCCGCGGTCGCCGTGGAAGCCGGAGGACGGGTACCACACGTGCGCCAGGTCCAGGTCGGTGTTCGTGATGCCGCCGTAGATGCGCATGTCGTCCTCCCACCAGCGCCGGGAGTACTCCAGCCCGATCTTGCCGGTGGGCGAGGGCGTGGCCGCCCCCAGCGCGGCGGTGACGCCGGGGCCGAGGTTGTGCGGGATCCGCGCGGCGATGTGCGGCGGGATCGTGTTGACGACGAAGTCGGCGGCGGCGGTGCGGGTGGCGCCGCGGGCGTCGACGTAGTCGACCTCCCCGCCGGCGGGGGTGGTGCGGATCGCGGTGACCTCGGCGCCGTAGCGGATCCTCCCCGGGCCCACCGCCTTCTCCAGCGCGTAGGCGATGCGGTCCATGCCGCCCACCGGCTGGAACATCATGACCGCCTGGTCCCAGCCGAACTCGAAGGTGAACTCCCGGCCGATGCCGCTGGCGATGACGTCGTGCAGCGCCGGCGCCGGGGAGATCGAGCCGGCCTGCAGGCCCGCGCCGGGTTCGACGTCGAAGCCGCGCCGGCCGCTGCCGCCCAGGTACAGGTCCGCGGCGGCCGGGTCGCCGGTGGAGTTCCCCAGGTCGCCGAAGTCGCGCAGGAACTCCACCAGCGCCTCCTTGTCGGAGGCGCTCAGCTCGTCGTCCAGCGCGCCGGCGTTCGTGGCCTTCGACAGCAGTTCGGAGACGTAGCCGTACACGTCGGCCTTGGCGGTGCGGTGCTTGACGGCGGTGTTCGAGACCGCGGTGTCGCCGGTGTAGTACAGCAGCGCGTCGGCGTTCTGGTTCACGAACGGCTCGATCGCCACGCCCAGCTCGCGGCAGTAGTCCAGGGTGACGTGGTGCTGCGGGATGCGCGCCGGCCCGGCGTTCATGTACTGCCCCTCGGCGAAGCGCACCCGCTGCGTCTCGCCGTTCAGGTCGGTCTCGGTGTCGCCGCCGCGCACCGTCCAGTTGCGCCCGCCGGGGCGCTGGCGGCCCTCCAGCAGGGTGACCCGGTACCCGGCCTTGCCCAGCTCGTACGCGGTGGTCAGGCCGGCGATGCCGGCGCCGAGCACCAGGACGGTGCGGCTGGAGCGGCCGGTGAGGGTGAAGTCGGAGGCGCGCGGCGGGGCGAAGGCGGCGTTCTCGGCGGCCGAGGCGGCCGGGGCCAGGCCCAGGGCGCCCATGGCGCCGAACATGGCGCCGGCGCCACCGGTGGCGCCGACACCACGGAGGAAGTTCCTGCGGGAAACGGGCACGGTTCTCCTCGAGAGGACACAAGGGGGTCACCCACGGTGAGGGGGACGCCACGAACCCTGTCGGTGCCGTGTTTCGCCGGCATCACGCGATCATGAACACTGTGTTTCTGCTGTGGCCGCCGGTGACGCGCGACGCTGCGCGGCAGCGGCGGCTGCTCCGTCCCGGCCGCGCGGGCCGGGAAGTGCGCCTCAGCGGGCGGCGAGCTCCTCGAAACCCACGCCCGTCCACTCCACCGAGCGCGCCCACAACCAGGCCGCGTCGGAGGTGTCGTACGCCGCCGCCGACGCCCGCTCCAGCACGGGGAAACCCTTCCAGCCGCCGAAGCCGCCCGGGCCGAAGTACTCCCCGCCCCTGGCGTCCGGGTCGCCCGCGGCGCGCAGCAGCGGCCAGGCCCCCTGCGCCGGCGGGTGCCCCACCAGGCGGCCCAGCGCCCGGCCCAGCGCACCGCCCACGGGGACCTCCGGCGCCAGCGGCGTGGCCTTCCACAGGTTCGTGTCCGACAGCCCCGGGTGCGCGACCGTGGAGACCAGCGGGGCCCCCGCCGCCGCAGCGCGCCGCTGCAGCTCCAGCCCGAACAGCAGGTTCGACAGCTTCGACTGCCCGTAGGCGTGCCAGCGCGAGTACGAGCCCTCGCTGAGGTAGCCCTGACGGTCCAGGCGGCCGAAGCGGTGCGCCACGCTGGCCACGCTCACCACCCGCGCGCCCTCCCCCGCCAGCAGCAGCGGCAGCAGCAGGCCCGTCAGCGCGAAGTGGCCCAGGTGGTTGGTGCCCACCTGCAGCTCGAAGCCGTCGGCGGTGCGCCCGAACGGCGGCGCCATGACGCCGGCGTTGTTCACCAGCACGTCCACGCTCGCGCACCGGTCGGCGACCTCCGCCGCCGCGCGCCGCACGCTGGACAGGTCGGCCACGTCCAGGGCCAGCACCTCCGCGGAGGCCTTCACGCCCGAGTCGGCCACGTCCGCGCGCAGCCGCTCCACCGCCGCCGCGCCGCGGCCGGCGTCCCGGCACGCCAGCAGCACGTCCGCGCCGCGGCGGGCGAGCTCCGTGGCCACGTGGAAGCCCAGGCCCGAGTTCGCGCCCGTCACCAGGACGGTGCGCCCGTCCTGCGGGCCGAGGGCGTCGGGCGTCCAGAACGCCCCCGCGCTCCCGCTCACGCCGGCTGGTACGGGGAGACGACGACCTCGACGCGCTGGAACTCCTTCAGGTCCGAGTAGCCGGTGGTGGCCATCGAGCGGCGCAGCGCGCCGACGAGGTTCGTGGTGCCGTCGGCCACCCGGCCCGGCCCCTCGAGGATCTCCGCCAGCGGCGCCACCGTGCCCACGTGCACGCGCTCCCCGCGCGGCAGGACCGCGTGGTGCGCCTCCGGGCCCCAGTGCCAGCCGCGGCCGGGGGCCTCGGTCGCGCGCGCCAGCGCCGCGCCCAGCATCACCGCGTCCGCGCCGCAGGCGACCGCCTTGACGATGTCGCCGGAGGTGCCCACGCCGCCGTCGGCGATGACGTGCACGTAGCGCCCGCCGGACTCGTCCATGTAGTCGCGCCGCGCGGCCGCGACGTCGGCGACGGCGCTGGCCATCGGGGCGTGGATGCCCAGGGTGCGCCGGGTGGTGTTCGCCGCGCCGCCGCCGAAGCCGACGAGCACGCCCGCCGCGCCGGTGCGCATCAGGTGCAGCGCGGCGGTGTAGGTGGCGGCGCCGCCCACCACGACCGGGACGTCCAGCTCGTAGATGAAGCGCTTGAGGTTCAGCGGCTCGCTGCGGCCGGAGACGTGCTCGGCGGAGACGGTGGTGCCGCGGATGACGAACAGGTCCACGCCGGCGTCGACGACGACCTTCCAGAACTCCTGGGTGCGCTGCGGCGACAGGGCGCCGGCGACCGTCACCCCGGCCCGGCGGACCTCGGCCAGGCGCGCGGTGATGAGCTCGGGCTTGATCGGCTCGGCGTAGATCTCCTGCATGCGCGGGATCGCGACGGCCGGGTCCAGCGCGGCGATCTCGGCCAGCAGGGGCTCGGGGTCCTCGTAGCGGGTCCACAGGCCCTCGAGGTCCAGCACGCCCAGCCCGCCGAGGCGGCCGATGGCCACCGCCGTGGCCGGGGAGGCCACCGAGTCCATCGGCGCGCTGAGCACCGGGACGGCGAAGTGGTACGCGTCGATCTGCCAGGCCGTCGAGACGTCCTCGGGGTCGCGCGTGCGGCGGCTGGGGACGATCGCCACGTCGTCGAAGCTGTAGGCGCGACGACCCCGCTTGCCGCGGCCGATCTCGATCTCGTACACCCCCACAGGCTACCGGCTGCGCGGCGCCCGCCCCCCCCACCGCGCGCGGGGGGGGCGGGCGCCGCGCCGTCAGCGGCCGCGGCTGCAGCGCGCGGCTCGTGCGCGCTGCAGCGGGTGGCCGCGCCGTCAGCGGCCGCGGCTGTAGTTCGGCGCCTCGACCGTCATCTGGATGTCGTGCGGGTGGCTCTCCTTCAGCCCCGCCGGGGTGATCCGCACGAACCTGCCCACGCGCTGCAGCTCGGGCACCGTGCGGGCGCCGGCGTAGAACATCGACTGCCGCAGGCCGCCCACCAGCTGGTGCGCCACCGCCGCCAGCGGGCCGCGGTAGGGCACCTGGCCCTCCACGCCCTCGGGCACGAAGCGGTCGTCGGAGGCGACGTCGTTCTGGAAGTAGCGGTCCTTGGAGAAGGAGCGGGTGCCCTGGCGGGTCTGCTGCGCCCCCAGCGACCCCATGCCGCGGTACTGCTTGAACTGCTTGCCGTTGATGAACACCAGGTCGCCCGGGCTCTCGTCGCAGCCGGCCAGCAGCGAGCCGAGCATCACCGTGTCCGCGCCCGCCACGAGCGCCTTGGCGATGTCGCCGGAGTAGGCCAGCCCGCCGTCGCCGATGAGCGGCACGCCCGCCGGGCGCGCGGCCTTGGAGGCCTCGTGGATGGCCGTCACCTGCGGCACGCCCACGCCGGAGACCACGCGCGTGGTGCAGATCGAGCCCGGCCCCACGCCCACCTTGATGCCGTCCACGCCGGCGTCCACCAGCGCCTGCGCCGCGGCGCGCGTGGCGACGTTGCCGCCCACGACGTCCACGTGCGCGGCGGCGCTGTCCGCCTTCAGCCGGGAGATCATCTCCAGCACCGCGCGCGAGTGCCCGTGCGCCATGTCGACCACGAGCACGTCCACGCCGGCCTCGACGAGCTGCATGCCGCGCTTCCAGGCGTCCTCGAAGATGCCGATCGCCGCGGCCACCCGCAGCCGGCCGTCCTCGTCCTTCGTCGCCAGCGGGTACTGCTCGCTCTTGACGTAGTCCTTCACCGTGATCAGGCCGGTGAGGCGGTCGCGCTCGTCGACGATCGGCAGCTTCTCGATCTTGTGCTTGCGCAGCAGCTGCTCGGCGTCCGCGGAGCTGATGCCCACCGGCGCCGTGACCAGCGGCATCGGGGTCATGACCTCGCGCACCCGGCGGGTGAAGTCCGTCTCGAAGCGCAGGTCGCGGTTGGTGACGATGCCCACGAGGGTGCCCTCGGCGTCGACCACCGGGACGCCGGAGATGCGGTAGCGCCCGCACAGCTCGTCGACGTCGGCGAGGGTCGCGTCCGGCGAGGTGGTCACCGGGCGCGTCACCATGCCCGACTCCGAGCGCTTGACGATGTCGACCTGGTTGGCCTGCTCGTCGGCGGACAGGTTGCGGTGCAGCACCCCGAGACCGCCCTGGCGCGCCATGGCGATCGCCATGCGCGACTCGGTCACGGTGTCCATCGCCGAGCTGAGCAGCGGCACCCGCAGCGAGACCCGCTTGGAGACCCGGCTGGAGGTGTCCGCCTCGGAGGGGATCACGTCCGACTCGCCGGGCAGCAGGAGGACGTCGTCGTAGGTCAGGCCCACGAACCCGAACGGGTCGTGGCCGGGGTCGCCGGGGGCGGGGGTGTGCACGGTCACCCTCCCGATGCTACGTCGCCCTCAGCCCGGCCCGGACGGCTCGGCCGACGGCCCGGACGGCTCCGCGGAGCCGTCCGTCGCCGTCGGCGCGTCCTCGCCGCCGGGCGCGCTCGGCCCGGTCGACGGCGACGGCGTGGGGCCGGCCGTCGGCGAGGGCTCGGGGTCCCCGCCGCCCGGCCCCGCGCCGCCGGGCGGCGCGGGGGTCCCCGGCACGGTGGGCGT
>NZ_JAAALM010000849.1 GCF_009906395.1 Kineococcus indalonis | reverse complement strand
CCGGTGCGGTGAGCAGCAGGGCGGTCAGGGCGGTGGTCACGGCGGCGGGCGCGGCGCTGCGCACGGTGCGTCTCATGCGACGACGGTAGGTCTGCGCCGGGGACCGGGCCAGCGCCGCCGGGGTCCTCGGCGGTTCCCTGACACCCGCAGGGTCACCGTGCCGCCTGGCGGGCTCCCGCGGCCGTTGAATACTGGAGGACGTGGGACGTGACCTCGCCGTGCGCGACTTCCTGCGGGTGCGCCGATCGACGGTGCGCCCGGAGGACGTCGGCCTGCCCCCCGCCCCCGGCCCGCGCCGCGTGGCCGGCCTGCGCCGCGAGGAGGTCGCCTCCCTCGCCGGCGTCAGCGTCGCCTACTACACGCGCCTGGAGCAGGGTCGCGCCATGAACGTCTCCGAGTCGGTGCTGCGCGCGGTCGGCGCCGCGCTGCGCCTCGACGAGGACGAGCTGGACCACCTGCGCGACCTCGTGGGCACCGCCGCGCGGCCGGTGAGCACGAGCCCGGAGGTGCCGCGCGTGCGCGCCGGCGTGCACCGCCTCCTGGACGCCATGACCGGCGTGCCCGCGCTGGCGCTGGGCCCGCGCTCGGAGGTCCTGGCCGCCAACGCCCCCGCCCGCGCGCTGCTGCTGGACCCGCAGGCGCTGCCGGCCAAGGACCGCAACTGGGTGCGCTGGCTGTGCACCGACCCCGCCGCCCGCACCCTGTTCCTGGACTGGGAGGACGTGGCCGCCGACGCGGTCGCCGGCCTGCACCGGCACGTCGGCCGGGACGCCTGCGACCCCGGCGTCGCCGCCCTCGTGGGGGAGCTGAGCGTCGTCAGCCCCGACTTCGCCCGCTGGTGGGCCAGCCAGCGCGTGCGCACCCGCGACCACGCCACCCACCGCCTGCAGCACCCCCTCGTCGGCCGCCTGGACCTGGACGTGGAGACCCTGCACCTGCCCGGGGCGCGCGAGCAGTCCCTGCTGACGTGGACCGCCGCACCCGGCAGCGCCTCCGCCGAGGCGCTGGGCCTGCTGCTCAGCTGGACCGGCCCCGAACCGGACCGCCCGCTGCCCGCCGCGCAGCGGGCC
This sequence comes from Kineococcus indalonis, assembly GCF_009906395.1. Classification (GTDB taxonomy): domain Bacteria; phylum Actinomycetota; class Actinomycetes; order Actinomycetales; family Kineococcaceae; genus Kineococcus; species Kineococcus indalonis. The sequence goes on along the minus strand of NZ_JAAALM010000849.1, from coordinate 6 downwards.
CGGGAC
>NZ_JAAALM010000848.1 GCF_009906395.1 Kineococcus indalonis | reverse complement strand
GAGCGCTACCCGGTGGTGCGGGTGGCGGCGCGGCCGCGGTGAACAGCAGCGAGGGCGCCCGCCGCCACCGCAGCGGCGTCCGCCGCGCCGCCACCCGCACCACCGGGTAGCGCTCCACCGGCGCGAACAGCTCGTCGCCGCCGATGCCGGTGAGCACCGAGCCCCCCCGCGCCGCCGCGAACACCGGCTCGTGCAGGTGCCCGTTGAACGGCGGCAGCACGCCGTCGCGCAGCAGCACCGCCCGCGCCACCGGCCCGAGCACGTCCATCTCCTCCGACCACTGCGGCCGCTGCCACTCGCGCAGCCCCAGCGCACCCACGACGAGCTCCTGCCAGGGCGTCTCGTGCGCGTCGGGCACCGCGGGGAAGCGGTGCGAGTACGGCACCGGGTCCGCCAGGCCCTCCCGGCGCGCCACCGCCGTCGCCACCGCCAGCACCACCGAGGAGTCGCGCCCGCCGGAGAAGCTCACCAGGCACGGCGGGCGCCGCAGCGCCGGCAGCACCGCCGCCTCCACCGCCGCGCGCAGCGCCGAGACGCCCCCCGCGCCGCCCCGCCCGGCGGTGCTCGCCGCGGTGCCCTCAGCGGTGCTCGCCGGTGTGCGCGCGGGGGTGCGGGGGAGCGGGTCCACGCCCAGCTGGCGCCCGTACGGCATCCCCCACACCGTCTCCAGGGCCGTCAGGCGCTCGCGGGGCGCGGCGGCCGGCCTCACCGGGGCCTCACCGGGACCTCACCGGGACCTCACCGGGACCTCACCGCTGCGCCGGCACCCGCGTCAGCTCCCGGAACTCCCCGCTCTCGTCGGCGTCGTGCCCGTCGAGCCAGGCGTGCGCGGAGAACCCGTCGGCCACCGACACCGCCACCACCGCCGAGCGCGCCTCGCCGTGCGCGAGCAGCCACGCCTGCACCACCAGGCAGCGCTGCAGGCACGTCGCCCCGCGCCGGCGCAACACCGCCTCCACCGCCCCCAGCGCCCCCGCCGGCAGCGCCGGCGGCGGCGCGACCCGGGTGCGCAGCCCGTCGGCGGGCAGCTCGGCGCGCACCCGGCGCAGCGAGCGCTCCGCCCACCAGGCCGCGCGGCC
>NZ_JAAALM010000847.1 GCF_009906395.1 Kineococcus indalonis | reverse complement strand
GCCTCTGAGGGTCCGAGGGCTCGACTTCGCGAGATCGCCGTGATCGAGGGAGTGACCACTTCCCCGGTCACGGCGATCTCGCGAAGTCGAGCCCTCGGACCCTCAGAGGCCGTGGACGCGCAGCACCTCCCGCAGCGCGCCCGCGGGGACGCCGCGCCCGTCGGGGCGCGGCCAGTGCACCACCACCTCGTCGAACCCGGCGTCCTCCAGCCGCTGCGCGAACTCCCCGTAGCGGGTGAACACGCCCGCCTCGTCGCGGCCGACGAGGGCCAGGCGGCGCGGGGTGCGCTCGGGGGCGACCTCGCGGCGGGTGCGCTCGAAGCGCCGCGCTGCCTCGACGTAGCCGGCGGTGACGGCCTCGGGGTCACGGGCCGCGGGGTCGCCGTAGGTGACCCAGCCGGTGCCGGTGCGGGCGGCGAACGCGGTGCCCCGGGGGCCGGCGGCGGCCACGGTGAGCGGGACACCGCCGGCCTGCAGCGGGCCGGGCAGGGTGCGCGCGTCGTGCGCGGTGTAGAACTCCCCGCGCACGTCGGTGACCGGTTGCGACAGCAGCGTGGCCAGCAGGGTGGTCCACTCCTCGAAGCGGCGCTGGCGCTGCCCGGGGGTGAGGGGTTCCAGCCCCAGCACGGAGGCGTCCTGCGCGGAGGTGCCCGCGCCGACGCCGAGCTCGAAGCGCCCGGAGCTGACGTGGTCCAGCGCCACCACCTCGGAGGCGAAGGTGACGGGGTGGCGGAAGTTCGGGGAGGCCACGAGGGTGCCCAGGCGCACGGTGCTGGTGGCGGCGCCGGCGGCGGCCAGCAGCGGCACGGCGTTGAACCACGGCCCCTCGCGCATGTCCCGCCAGGACAGGTGGTCGTACGTCCAGGCGGTGCGCAGGCCGGCGGTCTCGACCTCGCGCACGGCGGCGGTGAACTCCGCGGGTGCGTGGTCGTTGAGCACGACGGCGGACAGGGCCAGCGTCACGGGGTTCCTCCGGGCGGTCGGTGGGGGCCGCAGCCTCTCAGACGCCGGCCGCCGGCGGGTCAGCGCCCGCGGCACCACCACCGGCGCCGGGCGCGCTCGGCGGGCGGTGCGGGCGCTGACC
>NZ_JAAALM010000846.1 GCF_009906395.1 Kineococcus indalonis | reverse complement strand
GTCGGGGGCGGGGTGCTGCGGGACGGGACGGTTTCCGGTGCTCATCGGGATCCTCCTGCCGCCAGGGCGGCGTCGTGGGGAACCGCGGGTGCCTGCGGCCGTCCGGCCGAGCTCGGGACCGTCGGGGTCCCGGCGCCGAGGTGGGCTCCCTCGAGCAGGTCCAGCGCCGCGGGCGCTGAGTTGAACGTGTAGAGGTGCAGGCCGGGCGCGCCGGCGTGCAGCAGGTCGCGGGCCAGGGCCCGCCCGTAGCGGGTGCCGGCGCGCCGTCGCGCCGCGTCGCCGTGCTCGGCGGCGGACTCCAGCAGCGCCAGCAGGGAGCGCGGCACGGGCACGCCGGTCAGCTGCTCCAGGCGCAGCAGCCGCGCGGGGTCGGTGGTGGGGATGACCCCCGGCAGCAGCGGCAGCGTGATGCCCGCCGCGCGCGCGGTGGCCGTGAAGGCGGCGTACTCGCGCGCCGAGTAGCACACCTGGGTGATCGCGAAGGAGGCCCCGGCGTCCTGCTTGGCGCGCAGCGCCTGCAGGTCCCCGGCGCGCCGGGAGGACGGGAACGCCGCGACCGCGATCGTCAGGGGGGTGCCGCCCCCTCCCGCGGCACCCCCCGCGCGCAGCCGGTGGTGCCGGTCGGCCACCCGCAGCAGTTCCACCAGGTCGCACGCGCGGCGCACCGCGTCGGCGGGCGGGTGCCAGTCGGCGCGCCCGGCCGGGGGGTCCCCGCGCAGCGCCAGGACGTCGCGCACCCCGGCGTCGAAGAACTCCTGGGCCAGCTCGACGACCCCGCGGCGGGTGGAACCCACGCACGTCAGGTGGGCCACCACCGCCGCGCTGGTCTCCCGGCGCAGGTGGGCCAGCAGCTCGCACCCGGCGCTGCGGGTGGTGCCGGCCGCGCCGTGGGTGACGGAGAAGAAGTCCGGCCCGGCGGCGGCCAGCCGCTGCACGGTGCCGTGCAGCGCGTCGCGCGCGGCCGGGGTGCGCGGCGGGAACAGCTCGAAGCTCAGCGTCGGCCGGCCCGCGGCGCCGGCCACGAGGTGCCCGACGCTCACGGCCGGACCCCCGGCCCGCGGGGGGACGAGCGGTGGGGGGACGAG
>NZ_JAAALM010000845.1 GCF_009906395.1 Kineococcus indalonis | reverse complement strand
CGGCGGCACGCCCCCAGGCTCGCACGCGGCCCTCAGTACCGCAGGTTCGGCAGGACGTGGCGGCCGTAGAAGTCGATCACCGCGGACTGGTCGGGCTGGCCGGAGTGCACGAACGGCGTCACGCCCGCGTCGAGCAGCTCCTGCACGGCGGCGACGTGGTTCTCCGGGCCGCCCTTGGGCCACTGCGCGTGGACCTGCTCCAGCGGCCACACCTGCTCGGCCTTGCGCTGGATCTCCACCGGGTTCGGCTCGTGCAGCAGCGAGGGGTCCCAGGGGTCGACGGTGAAGCGCCACAGGGTGGCAGCGTGCTCCAGGTCCTGCTCGGTGACGTTGACGAACAGCTCCCCGAGCTTGGGCAGCGTCGCCGGGTCCTTGCCGGCGTCGGCGGCGCCCCGCTCGAAGGCCGCCACCAGCTCGGGGTCGGAGAAGTCCTTCGCAGCGCCGATCCAGCCGTCGCCGTACCGGCCGGCGTTGTAGGCGCTGCGCGGGCCGCTGGCGGCCAGGTAGATCGGCACCGGCGTCTCGGGCACGTCGTAGAGCTTGAACTCCACCGTCTCGTAGAACTCGCCGCGGAAGGTGGTGCGCTCGCCGGTCCACAGGCGCCGGATGAGCTGCACCGCCTCCACCAGCCGGGCGGCGCGCTCCTCGTACGGCCCGAACGCGCCGGTGGCCGCGCGCTCGTTGAGCGCCTCGCCGGTGCCCACCCCGAGGAACACGCGCCCGGGGGCCAGGACGCCCAGGGAGGCGAAGGCCTGGGCGACCTCGCTGGGGTGGTGGCGGTAGGTGGGGCACGTGACGCCGGTGCCGAACGTCGCCCGCCGGGTCGCCTGGCTGAGCAGCCCCTGGGTGATCCACGGGTGCATGGAGTGCTGCTGGTTGTCCTGCCAGGGCTGGACGTGGTCGCTGGTCCACAGCTGCCCGAAACCCGCCCGCTCGGCCTGCGCCCCCCACCGCACCAGGTCCTGGGTGCGGAACTGCTCGTGCGAGAGCACGAACCCGACCGGTGCGGTGCGCCCCCACCACCCGCGGCGGTCCTGACCGCCCGCCGCCGCGGCCGGCCCGGCGCCCGCCGCGCCCAGGGCGGC
>NZ_JAAALM010000844.1 GCF_009906395.1 Kineococcus indalonis | reverse complement strand
CTCCAGGAGCCCCCATGGCCACCGCCACCCCGTCCCGCACCGGCGCGCCGGCCCGGACGGCGCCGGTGCGGCGCCCGCGCCGCGCGCTCGCGCCCTACGCCTTCCTCGCCCCGGCCCTCGCGCTGTTCACCGCGTTCCTCGCCGCCCCCATCGCCTACGCGTTCTACCTCAGCTTCCGCAAGGCCGAGGTCAAGGGCCTCGGCCTGGGCTCGGCCGGCCGGGAGGAGACCTGGGCCGGGCTGGGCAACTACACCCGCGCCCTCGGCGACCCGGAGTTCCTCGCCGGCGTCGGGCGCGTGGCCCTGTACGGCCTGGTGCTCGTGCCGGTCATGATGGCCCTCGCCCTCGCCCTGGCGCTGCTGCTGGACTCCGGGCGCACCCGCGTCGGGGGGTTCGCCCGCACCGCGATCTTCCTGCCCTACGCCGTGCCGGCCGTGGTGGCCTCGCTGCTGTGGGGTTTCCTGTACCTGCCGCGCGTCAGCCCCCTGGTCGACGTGCTGGAGGTCGTGGGCCTGCCCGCCCCGGACCTGCTGTCCTCACGGCTGGTGATCTTCGCGGTGGCGAACATCGCCCTGTGGGGCGGCATCGGGTTCAACATGATCGTCCTCTACACCGCGCTGCGCTCGGTGCCCGGCGACGTCTACGAGGCCGCCCGCCTGGACGGCGCCGGCGACGTGCAGATCGCGCTGCGCATCAAGGTGCCCGTCGTGGCCCCCTCGCTGGTCATGACGTTCATCTTCTCGATGATCGCCACCCTGCAGGTGTTCGCCGAGCCCACCACCCTGCGCCCGCTGAGCAACTCGATCTCCACCACGTGGACGCCGCTGATGAAGGTCTACCGCGACGCCTTCGTCCGCAACGACGTCTACTCCGCCGCCGCCACGTCCGTCGTCATCGCCCTCGTGATGCTCGTGCTGTCCTTCGGGTTCCTCAAGCTCGTCGGCGACCGGGCCTTCGACCAGGAGAAGTGAGCCCGCCGTGTCCACCACCTCCGCCCCGCTGACGCCGGCCGCCCCGGCCCGCGCACCCCGCCCCGCACCCCGCCGCCGCCCGCGCGGCGGCGGGGTGCGGGGCGGGGTGCGCGGG
>NZ_JAAALM010000843.1 GCF_009906395.1 Kineococcus indalonis | reverse complement strand
GGGCCGGCGCACGCCGCGGCACCGCTGCCCGCACCGGCCGCCCGGGGCGCGGCCGACGACCCCGCCGACGACCCCGCCGACGACCCCGCCGACGACCCCGCCACCGGGGCGGCCGTGGCGGCGCTGCACGAGTACCTGCGCCAGCAGGCGCTGGCGATCAACGCCCGCCAGAGCGACCCGGCGGCCCTGCCGGCCTTCACCGCCACCCTCACCCCGGCGGCGCTGGAGTGGGCCGTGCCGCTGCTGGCGGCCAACCTCGGGGACGAGATGCCCGGGCCGTACCCGGTCGGGGTGCTCGGCAGCACCCGGCAGGGCGAGGACCGCGTGCGGCTGCAGCTGTGCCTGCAGGACCGCGGCTGGCAGGTGGACCGGGCCGGCGGGCAGCCGCTGAACCCGGCGCACCACGCGCGCGCGAGCGCGCTGGTGGTGCGCAGCGGCGAGCGCTGGCTCGTCGACGACGTGGTGGGCACGGGCGCGGAGTGCTCGGCCGAGCAGGTGCGCGAGGAGAGGTTCTGATGGGTGTGGACGCGGTGCGGTGGGCGCGCGGCGCGGTGGCCGCGACGGCCCTGGCGGTCCTAGCGCTGCCGGTCGCGGTGCCACCGGCCTCGGCGGCGGAGGCCGGGGCCGCGCGGCTGCGGGCCTCGGCCGCCGACGAGGTGCACGGCACCGCCGGCTCGTGCCTGACCCGGGCGACGTCGCGCGGCACGTACTCGCTGCGCTGCGCGGGCAGCGGGCGCCGGGCCCGCAGCTTCCTGGACCTGCTGCAGGGCGCGCCCGCCCCGACGTGCTGGCTGCAGGACGCCGACGCCCCCGACGCCCGGGACCTGGCGGCCCCGCGGCCCGGACCCGCCGACGAGCCCGCCGACGAGCCCGCCGACGAGCCCGCCGACGAGCCCGCCGACGAGCCCGCCGACGAGCCCGCCGACGAGCCCGGAGGGGTTTCCGCGGACCGGCCCCGGCAGGCCCCCGCCGCCGCGGCCGCGGCGGTCGCGCCGGTCCGGCTGCTCACCGCTGCGAACCCCAGCGCGGTCCCGACCGCGGTGAACCCCCCGGCGTCCCCGGACCCGACGGCGGGTCCGACGGTGTCGCCGAGCGCGCC
>NZ_JAAALM010000842.1 GCF_009906395.1 Kineococcus indalonis | reverse complement strand
CTCGGGGGCCAGCGGGGCGTCGGAGTCCTCGATCTCGGCGACCTCCTCGGTGCGCCGCCCCCCGCCCGCCAGGGCGCTGACGCCGGTGTTGAGGACCGCCACCAGCGGCACGGCGAACAGGGCGCCGACGATGCCGAAGACCGTGGCGCCGCCGGCGACGGCGAGGATCACCGCCAGCGGGTGCACGGCGACGGCGCGGCCCATGAGGAACGGCTGCAGCAGGTGGCTCTCGACCTGCTGCACGGCGATGACGACGCCCAGCATGATCAGCGCGGTGACCGGCCCGTGCGCCACCAGCGCCACCAGCACCGCGACGGCGCCGGAGAGCAGGGCCCCCACGATGGGGATGAACGCGCCGAGGAAGACGAGTAGGCCCAGCGGCACCGCCAGCGGCACCCGCAGCACGGCCGCGCCGATCGCCACCCCGGCGCCGTCGGCGAAGGCGACGACGATCGTGGCGCGCATGTAGTGCGTCAGGGTCACCCAGGACTGCCGGACGGCGTCGTCCAGGGGGTCGCGGGACGGGCGGGGGAAGAGGTTCAGCAGCCAGGACCAGATGCGCCGCCCCTCCAGCAGGAAGAAGAACGACGCGAACAGGGCGATGAAGAACCCGGCGACGACGTGCCCGGCGGTGGTGACCACGCCGGTCGCGCCGGAGACGATCGTGTCGCGGTTGGCGGCCAGGGCCTCCTGGGCCTGGTCGACGTACCCCGACAGCGCGGCGGAGGAGATCTGCAGCGGGCCGCCTGCCAGCCACCGCTCGACCTCGTCGATGCCCTGGCTGGCCGACTCCGACAGGTCGCCGAAGCCGTCGGCGGCCTGGGTGCTGATGAGGGCGACCAGGCCCGCGACGATCGCCAGGGCCAGCAGCATCGTCATCAGGGTCGCCAGCGCCCGCGGCACCCCGCGCGCGTGGCCCCAGGCCACGACGGGGTCGAGCATGGCGGTGATGAGCAGGGCCACCAGGACGGGGATGAACGCCTCGGACAGGAAGCTCAGCCCGTAGGCGACCAGGACCACGGCCGCGGCGACCGCCACCAGGCGCCAGGACCACTCCGCCGCCGTGCGCAGCGCGGGGCTGACGTAGGGGTGGTGGGGCCG
>NZ_JAAALM010000841.1 GCF_009906395.1 Kineococcus indalonis | reverse complement strand
GGACCAGCCGCGCGGCGACCCGGGCGGCCAGGTCGAAGTCGAGGTACGCCGCGACGGTGCGCTCCGCCGGCGGGGTGGCCGGCGGGGTGGCCGGCGGGGTGTCCGGCAGTGCGTCCATGGCCGCACGCTACGCGGCACCGGCCGCGGGCACCGGCGGGCGGCGGGCCTCAGGAGCAGCCGCAGGCCGCCAGCGCCGCGGCGAAGCGGTCCTCGGCGCGGCGCGCGCCCCACGAGGCGCCGGGCGGCACGGCGTCGGAGAGCACCGCGAAGGCCAGCAGGCGCCCGTCGGCGTCGCGCACGTACCCGGCCAGGGAGCTGACGCCGGTGAGGGTGCCGGTCTTGGCGCGCACCACCCCGGCCGCGGCGGCGCCCTCGCCGCCGTAGCGGTCGGCCAGGGTGCCGCTGACGCCGGCGACCGGCAGGCCGCTGGCCAGGGCGGACAGCTCGGGGCGCTCGCCGGGGGCGGCCAGCACGAGCAGGTCGGTGAGCACCCGCGCCGGCAGCCGCGTGCCGCGGCCCAGCCCGCTGACGCCGTCCAGGCGCACGCCGGCGGTGTCCACGCCGAGCGCGGCGACGGCGGCGGCGACGGCGCCGGAGGCCCCCTCGAAGCTGCCCGGCAGCCCCGCGGCCAGCGCCACCCGCCGGCCGAGGACCTCGGCGAGGGTGTTGTCGCTGTGGGTGAGCATCAGCTCGACCTGCTCGGCGGTGGTGGCCGACTCCACCCGGGCCAGCTCGCGCGCGCCCGGCGCGGCCGGGGCGCGGGAGACGCCGCCGGGCGCCAGGGCGAGGCCCTGCTCGCCCAGCAGCCGGGCGAAGGTGCGCGCGGCCTCCAGGGCGGGGTCGGCGGCGCGCGGGGCGTTCGGGCCCGGGGCCAGGCGCCCCTCGTCCACGGCGAGCGGGGCGATCGGGGCGACGTAGCCGGCGGCGACGTCGCCGCCGGCCCAGCCCGGGGAGACGGCGGGGCCGCTGAAGGCGCCGTCGTCCAGGCGCACGAGCACGGGGGCGACCTCCCCCGCGGCGCGCAGCGCGGCGGCGGTGGCGGCGGCGAGGTCGGCCAGGCCGGCGTGCCCGGCCACGGCGCCGGGGTCGCCCGCGCCGGCGGAC
>NZ_JAAALM010000840.1 GCF_009906395.1 Kineococcus indalonis | reverse complement strand
CCCCGCCCCCGCGCCCCCGCGCCCGGCGGGGGCTCAGCGCTCGCGGGCCGCCGCGGTGACCCGCACGGCCCGCCCCCGGCGGGGGCTCAGCGCTCGCGGGCCGCCGCGGTGACCCGCACGGCCCGCTCGAGGGCGAAGGCGCCGTCCGCGCTGCCGCCCTTGACGGCGTGGTCGGCCGCCGCGACGGCCAGGATCGCCTCGGCCATCCGCTCGGGCACCATGCCCTGCACCTCGCGGCGCACCTTGTCCACCAGCCACGGCGCCATGCCGAGGTCCTTGGCGACGTCGGCGCTGCGCCCGCGGGTGGCGGCCACCTTCGCCAGCTGCCGCAGCCGCGAGGCCAGCGCGGCCACCACCACCACCGCCGGCACCCCCGTGGCCTCGGCGTGCCGCAGCAGCGACAGCGCCCGCCCGGCGTCCCCGGCCACGGCCGCGTCGGCCACCTCGAAGCCCGTGGCCTCCCGCCGGCCCGAGTGGTAGCGGTGCACGTCGGCCTCGGTGACGGTGCCCTCGGTGTCGGTGAGCAGCTGGTCCAGGCCCGCGGACAGCTCGCCCAGGTCGCCGCCGAGCGCGGCGACCAGCGCGCGGGCCGCCTCCACGTCGATGCGGCGGCGCGCCCGGCGGGCGTCGGCCAGCACCAGGTCCACCTTGTCCTGGTCGCGCTTGAGCGGCTGGCAGGCGACCTCCACCGCGCCCGGCGCCGTGCGCGCCACCTCCAGCACCTTGCGGGCCCGGTTGCCGCCGCGGTGGCGCAGCACCAGCACGACGCTGCCCGCCGGCGCCGGCAGGTACTCCAGGACGTCCTCCACGAACGCCTCGCCGGCCGCGTCCACGCCGTCGACGAGCACCAGGGACGGCTCGTCGAACAGCGACGGCGACGTCCACGTCGCCAGCTGGCCCTTCTGGTAGCCGGCGGCGGTGACCTCGGTGCGCTCGAAGGACGGGTCGCGCTCGCGCATGCGCGCCAGCAGCGCCGTCAGCGCCCGGTCCGCCAGGTGGTCCTCCGAGCCGGTGAGCAGCACCACGGGGGCGGGCTCGACGTCGTGCGGGGACGGGGTCGGCGCGGAGGCCTTCTTCGCGGCGCGGGCGGGCGTCTTGCTGGGCAC
>NZ_JAAALM010000083.1 GCF_009906395.1 Kineococcus indalonis | reverse complement strand
GTCGCGGACGTCACGGGCGCGGACGGCCCCGCGCTGCCCGCGGCCGTGGACGTGCGCGGCGTGGACGTGCGCGGCGTGGAGGTCGGTGAGGCCGCGGGCGCGACGGTGGCCGCGGTGCGCACCGCCTGAGCCCGCGCACGAGCCCGGGCGTGGACGGGGGCCGGGACCGCTGCCGGCGGTCCCGGCCCCCGTCCGCAGCCGGGGCGGGTGGTCAGGCCGCCAGGTCCTCCAGCACGCCCACGACGTGCGACGGGGCCGGCAGGGCGGCGATCTCCTCGGCCAGCCGGCGGCCCGCCTCGCGGTGCGAGGCGTCCTGCACCAGCCGCCGCACCGCCTCGTGCACCGCCGGGGCCGTCACCTCCTCCGGCTGCAGGTCCAGGCCGCAGCCCTGCGTGCGCAGCGCCGCGGCGTTGGGGAACTGGTCGTGCGCGCGCTGCGGCAGCGCCAGCTGCGGCAGCCCCTCGGCGGAGGCGCCCAGCAGGGTGCCGCTGCCGCCGTGGTGCACCACCACGTCCACGAGCGGGAACACGCGCGCGGCGGGCACGAAGGCCTCCACGTGCACGCGGGGGTCCAGCGGTCCCAGCTCGCCCGGGTCCAGCGCCGAGCCGACCGCGGCCAGCACGTCCACGTCCAGCCCGCTCAGCCCCGCCAGCACCTCGCGCAGCACCGGCGCCTCGCCGGAGGCCACGGTGCCCAGGGTGAGGTAGACGACCGGGCGCGCGCGCGGGCCCTCCAGCCAGCCGGGCACCGGCTGGCCGTCCTCGCTCCAGGCCTGCGGCCGCAGCGGGGACGCCGGGATCGGCAGCCGCGCACCGGGCCGCCCCAGCGACGCCGGCCACACGTCCAGGTGCAGCCTGCCGAACACCCCCGGCCCCTCGGGGACGAGCTCGCCGTCCTCGCCGCGCCGGCCCAGCTCCGTCAGCGCCCCGGCGCACGCGGCCTCCATCGGCGGCGGTGACCACGGGCCCACCCCGTGCCGCACGGCGGGGACCCCCGCGCGGGCCGCGGCGACCGCGGCGCCCATCGCCAGCTCCTCGTAGACGACCAGGTCCGGTCGGGTGCTGCGCAGCAGGGGGGTGAGCTGCTCGTCCACCTCGCCGGCCAGCACCTCGCCGAACATGGCCGCCGCCACCCGCCAGCGCTCGCGCGGTTCCAGGGTCCGCAGCTCCGGCCGCTCGCGCATCACCCGCCCCACCGCGGCCTCGATGACGGCGTCGACGCGCTCGACCTTCCAGCCGGCCGCGGCGAGCCGGTCGGCGGGAGCGCCTCCGGTCGCCACCACCACGTCGTGGCCCGCGGCGCGCAGCGCCTCGGCGGTCGGCATCACGGGGTAGACGTGCCCGAAGGCGGGCAAGCTGCTCACGAGGACTCGCACGGTGCTCTCCTTGCTCGGGGGCGGGTCTCCCGGTCCGCGCCGAGGGGGCGCGGACCGGGTCGTGCACCCGGCCGGGGTCAGCCGGCCGGGTCCGGCGCGCGCGGCCGCGGCGTGCGGGTCGGGCGCGTGGAGAGGGGGTGGGACGAGCTGCGCGGGCGCCCGCGGGTGCGTTCGCGCACGTGGCGGCCCGGGCGGCGGCGGCTGGGGGCCAGCGCGCCGCAGGCCAGGGCCGCCACGGCCAGCACGCCGGAGGCCAGCACGAAGGCGTCGGCGAACCCGGCGGCGAAGGCGTCGGCGGCGGCCAGGCGCAGGGCCTCGCCGGCCGGGCCCAGCGCCTGCGCGACGGCCTGCGCCGGTCCCGCACCGCCCAGGGCCACCTCCGCCAGGGGGGCGGGCACCGCCACCAGCGCCGGCAGCAGGTCCTCGCGGTAGGTGGCCACCAGCACGCTGGACATCACCGCGATGCCCAGCACCCCGCCGACCTCGCGGGTGATGTCGTTCACGGCGCTGGCCACCGAGCGCCGCTCGGGGGGCAGGCCCTCCAGGATCAGCGACGTCCCCGGGATCATGGAGGCGCCGAAGCCGGCGCCGAAGACGACCAGGGCCAGGACCACGTGCCACAGCCGGCCCGTCCCGGCGGCCGTCGCCAGCCCGAAGAACCCCGTCGCCATGAGCAGCAGGCCGACCGCCGCGGGCCCGCGCGAGCCCCAGCCGGCGCCGCGCGCGCCCATCACCGCCGAGCCGGCGCCGGCGCCGACGGACAGGGCCAGCAGCACCAGCGCCGCCTGCAGCGCGGAGTACCCCGGCACGATCTGCAGGTACTGCGGCAGCAGCGTGAACAGGCCCAGCGCGGTGAAGAACTGCGCCACCACCAGCAGGCTGCCCACCGCCAGGCCGCGGCTGCGGAACAGCCGCACGTCCAGGGCCGGTTCCGGGGTGCGCAGCTCGCGCAGCACGAAGCCGGCGGCGCCGGCCAGGCCCAGGGCCAGCGGCAGCAGCACCCGCACCGACGTCCAGCCGTGCAGCGGTGCCTCCAGCACGGCGAAGACGACGCCGGACAGCGCCACCACCGCCAGCAGGGCGCCGGGCAGGTCCAGGGACAGGTGCGGGTCGCGGTGCTGGCCCACCAGCGCCAGCACGCCCGGCACCAGCAGCAGGGCGGCCGCGCCGAACAGCACCTGCACGCTGCCCCACCAGAACGCCTCCAGCAGCGCCCCGGCCGCCAGCAGGCCCACCACCGAGCCGCCGGCGCTGACGCCGGACCACACCGCGATCGCGAAGCCGCGCCGCTCGGGCGGGAAGGAGGAGACCAGCGCCGACAGCGTCACCGGGAAGACCGCGGCCGCGCCGATCCCGGACACGGCCCGCAGCACGATGAGCGCCTCCACGGACGTGGCGAACGCCGAGGCGAGGTTGCCGGCGCCGAAGACCAGCAGCCCGCACACCAGCAGCGTGCGCTGCCCGAAGCGGTCGGCGGCGATGCCCGCCGGCAGCAGCAGCGCCGCGAAGAACAGCGAGTAGGCGTCCACCGCCCAGGTCAGGGCGCTCTGGTCGGCGCGCAGGTCCGCGCCCACCGAGGGCAGGGCCAGGGCCAGCGAGGAGTTGGCCGCGATCACCAGCCCCAGGGGCGTGCACAGCAGCACCAGCAGGGCGCGCAGCCGCGCGGGCGAGGCGGTGGGCCGCACCCGCGGCGCGTCGAGCGCGGGGGCGGCGGTGTCGGGCGGCGAAGCCACGGGTCCTCCGGGAGGCCGGTGCGGGGTGTCCCCGCCAGCCTCGCCGCACCGGCTCGCGCGCGGAACCGGGTCGGACCCCTGGGTCAGCGCGCCGCCCGGCGCGGCAGGGTCCTGCCACGCGTCCGCCAGGTGCCCGCCGGGCCGGCGCCCCGGGCGCGCCGTGCCGCCCGCGGGGCCGCACGCACCGGGGCCCCGCACCGGCGAGCGGTGCGGGGCCCCGGGCGGCGCGGGGGAGCGGTCAGCTCTCCCCGCCGGCGCTGCCGCTGCGGCCGGCGCGCACGTCGTGCAGCTGGTACTTCTCGATCGCCTGGCCGGGCGCGCGCCAGTCGACCTCGCCGCGGCGGGCGAGCATCTCCAGGGCGCGCACCGCCACCGACGGGCCGTCGATGTGGAAGTACCGGCGGGCGGCGGCGCGCGTGTCGGAGATGCCGAACCCGTCGGCGCCCAGCGAGGCGAACTCGCCCGGCACCCACGGCTGGATCTGGTCCGGCACCGCGCGCATCCAGTCGCTGACCGCGACCACGGGGCCGGGGGCGTCCTGGAGCTTCTGCGTCACGAACGGCACCCGCGACTCGTCGCCCGGGTTGAGGAACGCGTGCTCGTCGCAGGCCAGGCCGTCGCGGCGCAGCTCGTTCCAGCTGGTGACCGACCACACGTCGGCCACGACGCCGAAGTCGTCCTTGAGCAGCTGCTGGGCCTCCAGCGCCCACGCCACCCCGACGCCGGAGGCGAGCAGCTGGGTGCGCGGGCCCTCGCCCTCGCCGACGGACACGCGGTGCATGCCGCGCACGATGCCCTCGACGTCCACGCCCTCCGGCTGGGCCGGCTGCACCATCGGCTCGTTGTAGACCGTCAGGTAGTACATGACGTTCTCGGGCTCGTCGCCGTACATGCGGCGCAGGCCGTCCTTGACGATGTGCCCGATCTCGTAGGCGTACGCGGGGTCGTAGGAGACGACCGCAGGGTTCGTCGCCGCCAGCAGCAGCGAGTGCCCGTCGCCGTGCTGCAGGCCCTCGCCGGTGAGCGTGGTGCGCCCGGCGGTGGCGCCGATGAGGAAGCCGCGCGCCATGGTGTCGGCGGCGGCCCAGATGTTGTCGCCGGTGCGCTGGAAGCCGAACATCGAGTAGAAGATGTACAGCGGCACCATCGGCTCGCCGTGCGTGGCGTAGGAGGAGCCGGCCGCGGTGAACGCCGCCACCGAGCCGCCCTCGTTGATGCCGACGTGGAGGATCTGCCCCTCCACCGACTCCTTGTACGCCAGCATCAGCTCGCGGTCCACGGACGTGTAGTTCTGCCCGTGCGGGTTGTAGATCTTGATCGTCGGGAACAGCGAGTCCATGCCGAACGTGCGGGCCTCGTCCGGGATGATCGGCACGACGCGCTTGCCGAACTCCTTGTCCCGCATGAGGTCCTTGAGCAGGCGCACGAACGCCATGGTGGTGGCGATCTCCTGCTTGCCCGAGCCCTTGGCGGCCACCTTGTAGGCGTCCTCGCCGGGCAGGTGCAGCGGCGCGTGCTGCACGCGGCGCTGCGGCACCGGGCCGCCGAGGTCGGCGCGCCGCTTGCGCAGGTACTGGATCGCCTCGTCGCCGTCGCCGGGGTGGAAGTACGGCGGGCGGTAGGGGTCCTTCTCCAGCTGCTCGTCGCTGATCGGGATGCGCAGCGAGTCGCGCAGGAGCTTGAGGTCCTCCAGCGTCAGCTTCTTCATCTGGTGCGTCGCGTTGCGGCCCGCGAAGTGCGGCCCGAGGCCGTACCCCTTGATGGTCTTGGCGAGGATCACCGTCGGCTGCCCGGTGTGCTTCACCGCCGCCTGGTACGCCGCGTAGACCTTGCGGTAGTCGTGGCCGCCGCGCTTGAGCGACCAGATCTCGTCGTCGCTCATGCCCGCCACGAGCTTGGCCGTGCGCTCGTCGCGTCCGAAGAAGTTCTCGCGGACGTAGGCGCCGTTCTCCGCCTTGAACGTCTGGTAGTCGCCGTCGGGCGTGGCGTTCATGAGGTTCACCAGCGCGCCCTGGTGGTCGGCGGCCAGCAGGGAGTCCCACTCGCGGCCCCACAGGACCTTGATGACGTTCCAGCCGGCGCCGCGGAAGAACGCCTCCAGCTCCTGCACGATCTTGCCGTTGCCGCGGACGGGGCCGTCCAGGCGCTGCAGGTTGCAGTTGACGACGAAGGTGAGGTTGTCCAGCTCCTCGTAGGCGGCCAGCTGCGCGAAGCCGCGCGACTCCGGCTCGTCCATCTCGCCGTCGCCCAGGAACGCCCACACGTGCTGCTGGGAGGTGTCCTTGATGCCGCGGTTGTGCAGGTACCGGTTGAACTGCGCCTGGTAGATCGCGTTCGCCGGGCCCAGGCCCATCGAGACGGTCGGGAACTCCCAGAAGTCCGGCATCAGCCGCGGGTGCGGGTAGGACGAGAGCCCGTTGGGCGCCGCCGAGACCTCCTGGCGGAAGCCGTCGAGCTGCTCGGGGCTCAGGCGGCCCTCGAGGAAGGCGCGCGCGTACACGCCGGGGGAGGCGTGGCCCTGGATGAAGACCTGGTCGCCGCCGCCGGCGTGGTCCTTGCCGCGGAAGAAGTGGTTGAAGCCGACCTCGTACAGCGTCGCCGACGAGGCGTACGTGGAGATGTGCCCGCCCACCCCGATGCCGGGCCGCTGCGCCCGGTGCACCATGACCGCCGCGTTCCAGCGGATCCAGGCGCGGTAGCGGCGCTCGACGTCCTCGTCACCGGGGAACCACGGCTCCGACTCCGGGCCGATGGTGTTGATGTAGTCCGTGGCGGTCAGGCTGGGGACGCCCACCTGCTGCTCGCGGGCGCGCTGCAGCAGCTGCAGCATGAGGTAGCGGGCGCGGTTCTTCCCGCGCTCGTCCACCACCCCGTCGAGGGAGGCCAGCCACTCCGCGGTCTCCTCGGGGTCGATGTCGGGCAGCTGGCTGGGCAGCCCGTTGAGGATGGGGCCGAGCCCCGCGGGGCCGTTCCCCGCGTCGTCGCGTCTGGCCACGGTGGTGGTCCTCCCGCTGTCGTCCGTCGGCCCGCGGTCAGCGGGCACGGGCCCAGGCTATTCCGCGCGGGCGACGGCCACCTCACCCGGGACCCGCCCGGCTCCGGCGGGGACCTGCTCGCCCGCCGCCCGCAGCCGGTGCGCCCCCGCGTAGACGTTGGCGGTGGGCGGGCGCAGGAAGCCCACGAGGGTCATGCCCGCCGCCCGGGCCAGCGAGACCGCCAGCGAGGAGGGGGCCGAGACCGCCGCCAGCACCGGCACCCCGGCCATCGCCGCCTTCTGCACCAGCTCGAAGGAGGCCCGCCCGCTGACCACCAGCACCCGCCCGCGCAGCGGCAGCGCGCCGGTGCGCAGCCCCCAGCCGACGACCTTGTCCACCGCGTTGTGCCGGCCGACGTCCTCGCGCAGGCACAGCAGCTCGCCCCCGGCGGTGAACAGGCCCGCCGCGTGCAGCCCGCCGGTGCGCTCGAAGGCCGCCTGGTGCTCGCGCAGCACCCCCGGCAGCGCCTCCAGCACGCCCGGGTCCAGGCGCACGTCGTCCCCGTGCAGCGGCGCGGGCACCCGGGCCAGCACCTGCTCCACGCTGGCGGAGCCGCACACCCCGCACGCCGACGTCGTGGTGAACGGGCGCGCCACCCGCTCGCCCGCCAGCCGGCTGCCCGGGCGCGGGGTGACCTGCGCCACGTTGCGGGTGGGCTGCCCGTCCTCGCCGACGTCCGTGCAGTGCCGCAGCGCCACCACGTCCCCGGCGTCGCCCAGCAGCCCCTCGGCGTGCAGGAAGCCCAGCACCAGGTCCACGTCGTCGCCCGGTGTGCGCATCGTCACGGTCAGCTGCTCGCCGTCGACCTCCACCTGCAGCGGCTCCTCCACCGCCAGGGTGTCCACCCGCGCCGTGCGCGCCCCGCCCCGGGCGCGTGCGCGCAGGTCTCGGGGAGGTCGCGCGCAGGTCTCGGGCGGGTCGCACGCCGGGCGCGCACCGGGCGCGCACCGGGCGCGCACCGGGCGCGCAGCGAGCACGCGCGGGGCCCCGGCGGGGGTGCCGCCTTGCGCGCGGGGTGCCCGGTGGGCTGGACTAGGAGGTCACGGACCATGGAGGACCCCGCGCAGCGGGGCAGAGGGAAGGCAGGACAGCACGTGGGCGCGACCACGGACCCTGCCGCCGACACGGCGGCAGTGGCCAAGCTGGGCTTCAAGCCCGGCCAGCTCGTGCAGGAGTTCGGCTGGGACGAGCACGTCGACGACGACTTCCGGGTCGCCGTCGAGGAGCTGACCGGCAACGAGCTCCTCGACGAGGACGCCGACGACGTCGCCGACGTCGTCCTGTGCTGGTTCCGCGGGGGTGACGGCGACCTCGGGGACGCCCTCGTCGACGCCATCACCAACCTGACCGACGGCGGCATCGTCTGGCTGCTGACGCCCAAGAAGGGCCGGCCCGGCCACGTGACCGCCGCGGAGATCGACGAGGCCGCCCCCTCGGTGGGCCTGCACGCCACCAGCAGCGTCAGCGCCTCCGCCAACTGGGCCGGCACGCGCATGACCACGCCGAAGAGCGGTCGCCGCTGAGCACGCGGCGCGCCGCGGCCCCCGGCCCCGGCAGCACCTTCCCGGTGCCCGGGGCCGTGGTGCGCGACCAGCACGGCGAGCCCCTGCGGCTGTCGGAGCTGTGGGCCGAGGGGCCGGCGCTGCTCGTGCTCGTCCCGGCGGCCTTCTCCACGCACTGCACCGCCGAGCTGGGCGCGCTCGCCCACGACGTCGACACCTTCGACGAGGCCGGGGTCCAGCTGGCCGCGCTGTCCTGCGACCCGGTGCCCGCGCTGCGCGCCTGGGGCGACGACCGGCACTACCCCTTCCCGCTGCTGTCGGACTTCTGGCCGCACGGCGCCGTCTCGCGCGCGCTGGGGGCCTTCGACGAGGGCACCGGCGCCAGCGAGCGGCTCTCCCTGCTCGTGGCCGACGGCCGCGTGGTGTGGGCCCTGCGCGGCCCGGCGGACCGCGCCCGCCCCCTCGCCGCGCACCACGAGGCGCTGCACGCCCTGGGCGCGGACCGCTGAGGCACTACCGTGGACGCCGCCCGGCCCCGCGCCGGTGCGGGCCCGTAGCTCAGCTGGTAGAGCACCGCGCTTACACCGCGGCCGTCGTCGGTTCGAACCCGGCCGGGCCCGGGGTCCGGCGAGGGGGTCGTCGCGGGGGTCGTCGTGGCCACGGCCCCCGTGCTCGCCGAGGTCCTGGAGGTCCTGGAGGCGATGCACCCCGCGCGCTGGGCCCAGCCGTGGGACGCCGTCGGCCTCGTGTGCGGCGACCCCGCCCGCACCGTGCGCCGCGTGCTGCTGGCCGTCGACCCCGTCGAGGCCGTCGTCGACGAGGCCCTGGACAGCGGCGCCGACCTGCTGCTGGTGCACCACCCCCTGCTGCTGCGGCCGGTGACCTCGGTGGCGGCCACCACCGCCAAGGGGCGCCTGGTGCACCGCCTCATCGAGGCCGGCTGCGCCCTGCACGTGGCGCACACCAACGCCGACGCGGCCGCCCCCGGCGTCTCCGACGCCCTGGCCCGCGTGCTCGACCTGGACCACCTCGTCCCGCTGGAGCCGCTGGCCGCCGAGCCGGGCCGCCCCGAGCTGGGCATCGGCCGGGTGGGCACCCTGCCGGCGCCCGAGCGGCTGGCCGACTTCGCCGACCGCGTCGCGCAGGCCCTGCCCGCCACCGAGCAGGGCGTGCGGGTGTCCGGCGACCCCGACGCGCTCGTGCAGCGCGTCGCCGTGTGCGGCGGCTCCGGCGACAGCCTCTTCGCGCAGGTGCGCGCCAGCGGCGCCGACGTGTTCGTCACCGCCGACCTGCGCCACCACCCCGCCTCCGAGGCCCGCGAGACCGCCGCGCTCGGCGACGCGGGCGCCCCGCACCTGGTGGACGTGGCCCACTGGGCCAGCGAGTGGCCCTGGCTGGCCGGCTGCGCCGACCGCCTGGTGACGGGGCTGGCCGCGCGCGGCCGTACCGTGGGCGCCCACGTGTCCACCACGCGCACCGACCCCTGGGCGCTGCGCGTCCCCAGTCGAGGAGAGTGACCCGGCGGATGCCCAAGGCTCCGGCGATCGACCAGCAGAAGCTGCTGGACCTGCAGGCCGTCGACATCCGGCTCGCGCAGCTGGCGCACCGGCGCGCGACCGTGCCCGAGCAGGCGGAGCTGGACTCCCTGCTCGCCGAGCGCCGCCGCGTCGCCGACGTCCTGGTGGCCGCGCGCACCCTCGTCAGCGACGGCGAGCGCGCGGTCGCCAAGGCGGAGGCCGACGTCGCGCAGGTGCGCGACCGCGCCGCCCGCAACACCTCCCGGCTGGAGTCCGGGACCGGCAGCTCCAAGGACCTGCAGGGCCTGCAGCACGAGCTGGAGTCCCTGGCGCGCCGGCAGGGGGTGCTGGAGGAGGTCGAGCTGGAGGCGATGGAGAAGCTGGAGCAGGCGCAGTTCGCCGCCGCCGAGCTGGCCACCACCGACGGCGAGCTCGCCGAGCAGGCCGAGGACGTCGCCCGCCGCCGCGACGCGGTGCTGGAGGAGGTGGCCACCGAGGAGCGCGCCGCCCTGGCCCGGCGCGAGGCCATCGCCTCGGGCATCGAGCGCGCCCTGGTGGAGCTGTACGAGCGCACCCGCGCCCCGCGCGGCGGGGTCGGCGCGGCCCTGCTGCGCAGCCGCCGCTGCGAGGGCTGCCGGCTGGAGCTGAACGCCTCCGACATCGCCGCGCTGCGCGCCGCCGCCGCCGACGAGGTCGTCTTCTGCGAGGAGTGCGGGCGCATCCTCGTGCGCACCGCCGAGTCCGGGCTGTGAGCGGGCGCCGGCTGCGCGTCGAGGCCGACGGGGGTTCCCGCGGCAACCCCGGCCCCGCCGGCTACGGCGCGGTCGTCAAGGACGCCGCCAGCGGCGAGGTCCTGGCCGAGGTCGCCGAGTCCATCGGCCGCGCCACCAACAACGTCGCCGAGTACCGCGGGTTGCTGGCCGGCCTGCGGGCGGCGGCGGCGCTCGACCCGGACGCGCGGGTGGAGGTCCGCATGGACTCCAAGCTCGTCGTGGAGCAGATGTCCGGGCGCTGGCAGGTCAAGCACGCCGACATGCGCCGGCTGGCCGAGGAGGCCCGCGCTGTGCTGCCCGCCGGGCGCGTGGACTACGCCTGGATCCCGCGGGCGCAGAACTCCCACGCGGACCGGCTGGCGAACGAGGCGATGGACGCGGCGGCCGCCGGCCGCACGTGGCGGCGCGGCGACGGGCCCGGTCCGGGCG
>NZ_JAAALM010000839.1 GCF_009906395.1 Kineococcus indalonis | reverse complement strand
GACCCCCACCGCCGCCGCGTCGAACGCCCCGCGCCCGTACAGCGCGTGCACCACCCGGTCCGCGTGCACGGCCAGCGCCACCGACACCGGCACCACCACCAGCAGCAGCGCCGGCAGCGAGCGGCGCACGTGCTCGCGCGCCTGCGGCGCGCCCAGCCCCGGCAGCACCGCCAGCCCGGCCAGGCCCAGCGGCACCGCCAGCAGGCTCACGCCGGTGCTGGCCACGAAGCGGGCGTAGTCCACGGCGGCGACCACGCCGTCGCCCAGCAGGGAGGCCACGACCCGCTCGGCCACCACCGCGGACTGCGCCACCACCGGCAGCAGCAGCAGCGGGCGCACCCGCACCCACAGCCGCCCCAGCAGCTCCCGGCCCGCGCCCGCCCCGCGCGGGCGCGGCGGCACCAGCCCGGCGCGGCGCAGCCGGGCGTGCGCCCAGGCGTGCAGCACGAGGTAGGCGCCGGTGAACCCCCACGCCACCACCAGCGGCTCGCCCAGCAGCAGCGCCAGCCCCAGGGCGGCGATCGTGCCGAGGTTCTGCCCGGTCGCCCGGACGCTGGAGAGGCGGAACGCGCCGTGCGAGACCTCCAGGGCGCTCAGCAGCGCGAACTGCAGGTAGCTGGGCACGCCCAGGGCGGTCACGCGCAGGAACGCCGCCGCCGTCGCCGCCGTGGACGCCCCCAGGCCGGGCGCCAGCAGCGCCACCACGTCCCCCGCCAGCAGCAGCAGGCCCGCCGCCAGCACCAGCGACAGCACCCCCAGCCCGGCGCGCAGGGCGTGGAAGAGGGCGGCGGCGCGCTCGGGGGACTCCCGCCGCAGCTGCGCGTGCAGGGGCAGGAACCCCGCGGAGAGCACGTCGGCGGTGAACAGGTCCACGGGCACGAGCGCGGCGGTCTGCGACACCCGCGCCGCCACCGCGGGCGCGCCGGTGCCGTAGGCGGCGGCCAGCAGCACCTCGCGCACCAGGCCCAGCACCTTGCCGGCCAGCCCGCCCCAGAACAGGCGCTGCACGGCGGCGCGCATCACGGCGCCAGCAGCTCGGCGTAGGCGCGGGCCACCCGCTGCAGCCGGTACCGCGCGGGCAGCAGGCCCCCGCCCGCGGCACCGGCGGG
>NZ_JAAALM010000838.1 GCF_009906395.1 Kineococcus indalonis | reverse complement strand
CCCGCCCCGGCGGCCCCGGCGGGGCCGCCGGTCGGGGGGGTGGTGCTCGTCACCCCCCGCACGGTACGGCCCCGGCGGGGCGGTTGTCGGTGCCCGGGGCGTCTGCGAGCATCCGGCGCGTGCAGCGCCCGGCGACCATCTACGACGTGGCCGCGCGCGCCGGGGTGTCCCGCCAGACGGTGTCGCGGGCGGTCAACGGCCTGGGCGACATCAGCCCCGCCACCCGCGAGCGCGTCCTGGCGGTGGCGCGCGAGCTGGGGTACCGGCCCTCCCGCTACGGGCGCGGCCTGGCCGGCGCGGACCGCCGCCTCACCCTGGGGCTGCTCGTGGCGGACCTGACGAACCCGTACTACCCGGAGTTCGCCTCGGCGACGGTGCGCTTCGCCGCGCGGGAGGGCTGGAACGTGGTGCTCGTGGACACCGCCGCCGCCGGCGACCCCGCCGCGCAGCTGACCGACCTGGCCCGCCAGGCCGACGCCGTGCTCGGGTACTTCCCGCACGCGCCCGGGGAGGCGCAGGCCCTGCAGGGGGTGCCGCTGGTGGACGTGGACCCGCCCGGGGAGCGCCACCCCGGCGGGGTCGTGGAGCTGGACCCGCGCCCGGCGCTGGCGGAGGTGGCCGTCCACCTGCGCGCGGCGGGGGTGCGCCGGCCGGTGCTGCTGGACGTGGAGCGCGGCGGCGAGCCCAGCCGCAGGTTCACCCGGGCGCGCGAGGCCTTCGCCGCGGCCGGGCTGGCGCTGGGGCGCGTGCGCGCCCACCGCGAGGACGTCGAGGCCGGCGACGCCGCCGCGGCCGCCGCCCTGCGCGGCGGCGGGTCCCGGCCCGACGCGCTGCTGGCGTGGAACGACCTGGTGGCGCTGGGCGCGCTGGCCGCGTGCCGCCGCCTGGGCGTGGACGTGCCCGGCGAGGTGCGGGTGGTGGGCGTGGACGGCCTGGCGCTGGGGGCGTGGGTGGCGCCGCGCCTGACGACCCTGGCGGTGGACATGGCGCAGGTGGCGCGCGAGGCGGTGGACCTGGCGCTGGCGCTGCACGCCGGGGACCTCACCGCCGGCGGGCGGGGCGCGGTGCGCCGCGTGGAGCACCGCCTGGTGCTGCGCGATCCGGTCGAGGTCGAGGA
>NZ_JAAALM010000837.1 GCF_009906395.1 Kineococcus indalonis | reverse complement strand
GCCGTGGTCGGCCGGCGGCGCCCGCGGCGCCGTCCGGCCGACCACGGCCGCACCCCCCGTCGACGGGGGGTGCGGCCGTCGCCGTGCGGGCGCACCGCGGGGCGTACGCGGGGGACGACGGTCGGCGGATGTCCGGCACCCCCCGGGCACGGCAGGCTCGGGGTCGTCCCGCTCGCGACCTCGGAAGGGCCAGCTCATGATCGAAGCGGTCGGCCTGCGCAAGGTGTACGGCAAGAAGGTGGCCGTGCACGACCTGAGCTTCACCGTCCGGCCCGGCATCGTCACGGGCTTCCTCGGCCCCAACGGCTCGGGCAAGTCCACGACCATGCGGATGGTCGTCGGCCTGGACCGCCCCACGGCCGGGCACGTCCTGGTGGACGGCCAGCCGTTCACCAGGCACCGCGCCCCGCTGTCCGCGGTGGGCGCCCTGCTGGACGCCAAGGCGGTGCACACCGGCCGCTCGGCGCTGAACCACCTGCGGGCGATGGCCGCCACCGCGGGCGTGCCGCGCCGCCGCGTCGACGAGGTGGTCGACCTCGTCGGCCTGCGCGAGGTCGCCGCCAAGCGCGCCGGCGGCTTCTCCCTGGGCATGGGCCAGCGCCTGGGCATCGCCTCCGCCCTGCTGGGCGACCCCTCGACGGTCCTGTTCGACGAGCCCGTCAACGGCCTGGACCCCGACGGCATCCTGTGGATCCGCAACCTCATGAAGGACCTCGCCGCCCAGGGCCGCGCGGTCTTCGTCTCCTCGCACCTGATGAGCGAGATGGCGCTGACGGCCGAGCACCTCGTCGTCATCGGGCGCGGCCGGCTCATCGCCGACGAGAGCGTGCAGTCCTTCGTGGACCGGGTGCAGCCGCGCGGCGTGGTCGTGCGCTCCCCGCAGGTCGCCGAGCTCACCGCGCTGGTGCGCGAGGCCGGCGGCACCATCGTCCCGGTCGGCGACGGCTCCTTCGACGTGCGCGAGCTCAGCGCCGCGCGCATCGGCGACGCGGCCGCCGCCCGCGGGGTGGCCCTGCACGAGCTGACCACCGTCAAGGCCTCCCTGGAGGAGGCGTTCATGGAGCTGACGGCCGACGCCGTGGAGTACCAGGCGCACGCCGGCGCCGGTGCCTCCCCGAC
>NZ_JAAALM010000836.1 GCF_009906395.1 Kineococcus indalonis | reverse complement strand
AGCACGCCCAGCCGCCCGGAGGTGCCCGCCCCGACGTGGACGAGGCGCCCGCCGCGGGCCATGCGCCGCGCGGCGGCGTCCACCACGGCGGCGATCGCGGGCAGCTGCGCGCGCACCGCGCCGGCCACCTGCGCGTCGGCGTCGTTGACCAGCCGCACCAGCTCGGCCGTGCCCATCGCGTCCAGGTCCGGGCCCACGCCGTCCAGCGCCTCGGTGGCCAGCGCGTCCAGGTCCTCCCCGTCCGCGCCGCTCGTCCCGCTCACCGCCGCCCCTCCCGCGCGCCGACCGCCTCGTACGTCGCCCGCAGCGCCGCCACCGCCGGGGCGCCCAGGTGCCGGGCCACGGCGGCCAGCAGGCAGTCCGCCAGGAACAGCGAGCTGGCCCGCCCCGCCGTGGCGCCCGCGCGGTAGGCCGTCTCGCGCCCGGCGGCCACCAGGACGTGGTCGGCGGTGCGGGCCAGCGGGCCGGTGGCCGAGCCCGTCACCGCCACCACGCGCGCCCCGCGCTCGCGGGCCCGGCCGGCGGCGGCGAGCACCTCGCGGGTGCGCCCGGAGTGGCTGACCACGACGGCGGCGTCGCCCGGGCGCAGCAGGGCGCTGCTGACCAGCGCCGCGTGCGGCTCGGTGCGCAGCCGGCTGACCAGGCCCAGGCGGGAGGCGCCCAGGTCCACGTGGCGGGCCACCAGCGCGGAGACGCCCACGCCGTAGCAGTCCACGACGCGCGCGCCGGCCAGCGCGGCGGCGGCCGCGGCCAGCACGGCGGCGTCCAGGGCGGTGGCGGTGGCGGTGACGGCCTCGCGCTCCAGCGCGGCCAGGGTGGCCACGACGGCGGCCAGGTCGCCGCCCTCGGCGAGGTCGCCGGTGATCAGCGCGACGGGCTCCTCGGCGCTCGCCGCGCGGGCCGCGCCGCCGGCGGCCGCGGCCAGCGCCAGGCGCAGCTGCGGGTAGCCGGCGAAGCCCAGCGCGCGGGCGGTGCGCACCACCGTGGCCTCGCTGGTGCCGGCGCGCCCGGCCAGGCCGGTGACGGTGAGCTGGGCGGCGCCGGCGGGGTCCTCCAGCAGGGCGCGCAGCACGCGGGCGCCGGAGGCGGTGGCCGCGGGCAGCGCGGTGAGCAGGTGGGCGC
>NZ_JAAALM010000835.1 GCF_009906395.1 Kineococcus indalonis | reverse complement strand
GCGCCAGTGTGCCACGCCCCCCGCCGGCGGGGGGCGCCGGCGGGGGGCGTGGCACACTGGCGCGACCGCGGGCCGGGCCCGCGGGAACACCTCGGGCCGCCGGTGCCGTTGCACCGGATGCACGAGCAGGACCAGGTAGGCCGAACGACACGCGTGCTCCGGGGTCGGTGCAATTCCGAACCGGCGGTGACAGTCCGCGAGCCCCCACCCCACCGGGTGGCGGGCCGACCCGGTGGGACTCCGGGACCGACGGTGAGAGTCCGGACGGGAGGCAGCACGCGGGGTCGCACCGGTGCGCCCGCACGCTGCCCGCGGCCGTCCGCCGCGGGCCGTGGCGGGCTCAGCGCGCGACCCCGGGGTCGGCGGTGCGCTGACGCGCGCCCGTCCGCACCCGCGCCTCCCCGCGCGCCCCGGAGCGCTGCGACGGCGCGGGAGCGAGGGGTGCGGTGAGCGGGACGGACGAGGGCGCGGAACGGCCGGGGGACCGGCGCGGGGCCGAGGTCGCCGCCATGCGCCGCGCCCTGCAGCTGGCCGCCCTGGGCCCCGCCACCGGCCCCAACCCGCGCGTGGGGTGCGTCCTGATCGACGACGCGGGCCGCCCCCTGGCCGAGGGCCACCACCGCGGTGCCGGCACCGCGCACGCCGAGGCGGCCGCGCTGGCCGACCTGGCCGCCCGCGGCCTGAGCGCCCGCGGCGCCACCGCCGTGGTCACCCTCGAGCCGTGCACCCACACCGGCCGCACCGGCCCGTGCGCGCAGGCCCTGCTCGCCGCCGGCGTCCGGCGCGTCGTCGTCGCCGACACCGACCCCAACCCGGCCGCCGCGGGCGGCGCCGCGCTGCTCGCCGCCGCCGGCGTCGAGGTGGAGACCGGACTGCTCGCCGGGCAGGCCCGTGCCCTCAACGAGCGCTGGGCCACCGCCGTCGGCCGCGGCCGCCCCTGGGTGACGTGGAAGTTCGCCGCCACCCTCGACGGCCGCTCCGCCGCCGCCGACGGCTCCAGCCGCTGGATCACCTCCGCCGCCGCCCGCGCCGACGTGCACCGCCTGCGCGCCGAGCACGACGCCGTCCTCGTCGGCACCGGCACCGCCCTGGCCGACGACCCGGCCCTGACCGTGCGCGCCCCCGA
>NZ_JAAALM010000834.1 GCF_009906395.1 Kineococcus indalonis | reverse complement strand
TCCAGCGCGCGCCCGCCGCCGGCGCGGCGGGCCGGCGCGTGGTGCGCGCCCAGGTGGACGAGGTGGTGGAGGCCGTGGCGGCGAGCCGCTCGCGCGCGGCGCGGTGGCGGGCCCGCTGGGTGCCCGGCGCCGGGCTGCGGGCCGTGCTGGCCTGGTGGGAGCGCGACTGAGGACCGCGCGCCCGGGCCGGTGGCACCACCGGCCCGGGCCGGGCCGTGGCACCGGGTCGTGGACGTGCAGGGGCCCGCGCACCGCTGGGGTGCGCGGGCCCGTGCGCCGGGTGGTGCCGGCGGGTCAGCCGGCGGCGCTCACCACTGGCCGCGCCGGCGGTCCCAGCGCTGCTCCATCCGCTCCATGAACGAGCCGTTGCGGCGGGGCCTGCCCGGTCGCGGTGGTCGTGGGGCGTTGCCGGCAGCGGGCTGCCCGTCGGTGCGCGCCCCCGTCCCCCGAGCCGGCGAGAAGGCCCAGATCGCGCCGGCGAGCATGACGATGAAACCGCCTGCCCCCAGCCAGATCTTGCTCGTGCTGGCCCCGACGACGAGGAGCACGAGACCGACCACGACGGCGACGACGCCGATGACGAGGCGCCGGCGGGCGGCGCGACCGTGGCGGGAACCTCGCATGGCGTTGGCGAACTTGGGATCGTCCGCGGACAGCGCACGTTCCATCTGCTCGAGCAGACGCTGCTCATGTTCAGAGAGCGGCACCTGTACCTCCTGGCGTGCGCACGTTGTGACTCTCAGGATAGGTCCCGGGGACGGGAGACGAAACTCGGGCTACCACATGCTCCACCACCCGGGTCCACCGGGTGCTGCTCCCGGGGGGTTCCAGTCCTCCTCCGCCTCAACGACCCAGCCCCCGGGGGGAGTTCCTGCCCCCGGCGCGCCGCCCGGGACGCGCTCCAGCAACGTGGCGGGTCTCACACTGCCGGGTCCGAAGCGGGCCCCCGCCCGCTGCACCGCGCCCTCCGCCTCGCGCCAGCCGCGCTCGCGCTCCCCCAGCGCCAGCTGGCGCGGCAGGTCAGCGGAGGCGACCAGCCCCTCCAGCCGCAGGCCCACCCCGCGCAGCCTGGCCCGCTGCAGCCCCAGGCCGTCGAAGAGGTCCCGGGCGGTGGCGCAGCGCCTGCAC
>NZ_JAAALM010000833.1 GCF_009906395.1 Kineococcus indalonis | reverse complement strand
TCGACCGGCACGGCGCGGCCGCCGGCGAGCGCGACGGCCGCGCCCAGGAGGGCGGCGGCCGCGAGAGCGGCGCTCACGGCAGCCCCAGGCGGGCGGCCAGCAGCGGCCACCCCGGCCCGCGCCGCGCCGTGCCGTCGTCCTCGCGGCGCAGCGCGGGCACCACCGCGGCCCGGCCGCGCTCGTCGGGGCGCACGAGGGCGACCTCGGCCAGGACGCGCCGCCCGCCGCGCCGGGCCACGTGCAGCACGGCGTCCACCCCGGCCAGCAGCTGGGCGTCGACGGCCTCGGGGGCGGAGCCGGCGGCGGCCGCGAGGGCGTGCAGGCGCGGCACGACGTCGGCGGCGGTGTTGGCGTGGACGGTGCCCGCGCCGCCGGCGTGCCCGGTGTTCAGCGCGGCCAGCAGGTCGCGCACCTCGGCGCCGCGGCACTCGCCGACGACGAGGCGGTCCGGGCGCATGCGCAGCGCCTGGCGCACCAGGACGTCCAGGCCGACGCCGCCGCGGCCCTCGACGTTGCCGTGGCGGGCCTCCAGGCGCACCACGTGCGGGTGCTCCGGCCGCAGCTCGCCGGAGTCCTCGACGAGCACGATGCGCTCGGCGGGGTCGACCTCGCCGAGCAGCGCCTGCAGCAGGGTGGTCTTGCCCGCCCCGGTGCCGCCGCTGACCAGCACCGACAGCCGGGCGGCGACCACGGCGCGCAGCAGCGGCGCCCACGGCCCGGGCACGGCGCCGGCGGCGGTGAGCTGCTCCAGGCCCCAGCGGCGCAGCGCGGGCACGCGCAGGCTGATGCAGGTGCCCTCCGGCGCCAGCGGCGGCAGGACGGCGTGCAGGCGGGTGCCGTCCGCCAGGCGCGCGTCGACGAAGGGGCTGGCCTCGTCCAGCCGGCGCCCGGCGCCGGCCGCCAGCCGCACGGCCAGCGCCCGCACGCCCTCCTCCCCGCCCAGCTCGACGTCCGCGGGCCGCAGCCCGGAGCCGTCGTCGACCCACACGCGCCCGCCGCCGTTGACGAGCACGTCCGTGACGCCGTCGCGGGCGAGCAGCGGCTGCAGCGGCCCGGCGCCGGTGACGCGGGCGCGCACGTCGTCGACGAGCCGCAGCAGGGCCGCGGCGCCCAGCACGACGCCCTCGGCG
>NZ_JAAALM010000832.1 GCF_009906395.1 Kineococcus indalonis | reverse complement strand
GGACGGGGGAGGTGGGGCGCGTGCTCACCCGGCCGGGGCGCCGCCGTCGTGCCAGCGCACCGGCACGCCGTGCGGGGGAGCGGTGCCCACGACGCGGCGCTGCCCGCCCGGCCAGGTGGTCACCGTCACCGGGTAGCCGGTGGCGCCGCGGTCGAAGGCGTCCGCCGCCCCGCCGCCCGGTTCCAGGGACACCCGGGCCAGCGGCGCCGTCCGCGTGGCCGCCGCGCCCAGCTCCTGCAGGCGGCGCTCGGCGGCCTCGCGCTCGTCCGCGGGCAGGTACTGCCACACCACCGAGTGCTGCACCACGGTCAGCGCGCCCTCGCGCAGCTCCAGCCGCGCCAGCAGGTCCGCGGCGCCGGTGCGCAGGCGCTGCACCGGCACGCGCCGCGCCAGCTCCAGGGCGGCCCGGAGCCGGGCCGCGCGGTGCGGCTGGTCCGCCCACACGTACGAGCGCAGCAGCAGCGCGCCCTCCGGCGAGGCGGGGTCCACGGCGTCGGGGTCGGCGCCGACGCGCTCGACCACCTCGAGGGCGCCGGGCGCGGGCCAGGACGGCGGTTCGGCGTCCCACGCGCCGTCCAGCTCGACGGGGGAGCCGGCCGGGCCGCGGGTGCGCCCGTCGCGCCCGCGGTAGCGGAACAGGTCCAGCAGCAGGTTCAGGCCCGCCGAGCAGCCGACCTCGTGCAGGCGCACCGGCACGACGGGGCCCAGCGCGGGCAGCGCGCCGGCCACGGCGGTGAGCAGCCCGCCGCCCAGCGCCGCGGAGCGCCCCACCTCGTTGGTCTGCGGGGCGGTGCGCAACCCGGCGCGCACCGCCGACCACGCCGGCGAGGCGGGGTCCTCCAGCAGCGCGCGCAGCGCCGGCCAGGCCGCCCGCGCGTCGCCGTCGCCGCCGGTGCTGGGCAGGTGGGCGGCGTAGCCGGGGGCGCCGCCGGACAGGGCCAGGCGGTGCGCGGCGCCCAGCAGCCGCAGCGGCAGCGCCGCCCCCGGCGGGTCGTCCTCGTGCCCGGCGAGCACCCGGCGCACCGGGCCGCCGGCCAGGGCGTCCTCGGCGGCGCGGGTGAGCAGGTGCGCGTACAGCGGTGAGCCCAGGTCCGCGCAGGCGCGCGCCTGCGCGTGCAGCAGGTCCGCCAGCC
>NZ_JAAALM010000831.1 GCF_009906395.1 Kineococcus indalonis | reverse complement strand
CCTGGTGACCGGCACCGGGCGCGGGGCCCGGCGCCGGTCACCAGGGGCCGTAGGGGCCCTGGTGGCGGTCGTCGCGGCGCGGGCCGCGGCGCCCGCCGAACTGGCGCACGGCCGGGCGCACGTCCGCCACGTACACGGCGGCCGCCACGACGGAGAGGATGCCCAGCAGCCCGGGCACGCCGGCGGCGGAGATGGGCGGCAGGGAGACGAAGCCGATCGCCGTGGCGACGGCGAGGATCGCCACCCAGAAGGTCTTGGTGCGCTTGCCCGCCGCCGTGAACGCCGCGCCCTGGCGGCGCAGCGCGTCGACCAGCGCGAAGGCGGCGAAGGCGAACGCCGCGATGGCGATCACGAGGAGCACGCCGTACTGGACGGTGCCGACGAGGGAGTTCACACCAGGATCCTACGGTCGGCGGGCCCGCCGGGTTCCCCGCGAGCGCGCGCTCAGCCGCGCGCGCCGAGCAGCTCACCCAGGCGGCGGTAGCCGGCGGCCTCGGCCCGCTCCACGCGCGCCGAGGCCGCCCGCGCCGCCTCGGCGCGCTCCCCCCAGGAGTCGTCGGCCAGGACGTCGTGGGCGTCGCGCAGGACGGCCAGGTCGCGGCGCAGCGCGGCCGGGTCGGCGCCGGCGGCGGAGCGCCCCACGGCGCCCAGGGCCCGCTCCAGGTGCGCCCCGGCGTGCCGGTTGCGCACGGCCAGGGCGGCGAGGACGCCGGTGGACACGCCCAGCAGGGTGTCCAGCAGGCGGTCGCCGGCCAGGCCGGCGAGGGTGGCGCCGCCGCCGCCCAGGCGGGTCAGCAGCAGCGACAGGGCGGTCACGGGCACGGTGCCCAGGGCGAGGTTGCGGGGCATGCACAGCTCGACCAGGAGCGTGCAGGCCACGGTGAGGGCCCACAGCGCCGCGTGCGCACCGGCCAGCGGCACGAGCAGCACGGCCAGCAGCAGGCCGGCGAGGGTGCCGGCGGCGCGCTGCACGGCGCGCTGGGCGGTGGCGCCCGCCGAGGAGGACTGCAGGGCGGCCGCGGCGGCCACGGCGGCCCAGTAGGTGTGGCCCAGCCCGGCGGCGGCGGCGAGCACGGCGCTGAGCGCGCAGGCCAGCCCCGCGCGCAGGGCGGGGGCGTGCAGCACGCCCCCGCCC
>NZ_JAAALM010000830.1 GCF_009906395.1 Kineococcus indalonis | reverse complement strand
GGCGGGTGCTGCGCGCGCGGGTGGCCCGCGACGGGGCGCGGCTGCTGGTGGTGTGCCAGGACGCGGGCGGGGCGGTGCGGGTGCGGGTGCACGGCGTGGTGCGCGGGGCCGCGGGCCGGCCGCTGCGCCTGGGCGCCGCCTCCCCGGAGCTGGTGCCCGACGCCGGGGAGGTGCTGGACGCCTCGTGGCTGCGCGACGACCGGGTGGTGGTCCTGGTGCGCCCGGGCCCCGGCCTGCGGCGCGGAGGGCACCAGCCACACCCAGCCGTGCCGGTCCACGGAGGGCGGCGCCAGCACCGACCCGCCGGCGTCCAGGGACACCGGCGCGGCCTCGCGCGCGGGCTGCACCCGCAGCACGCGCCCCTCCTCGGCCAGCCACGCGGTGCACGAGCCGTCCGCGGCGACCGCCGGGTGCCGGGCACCGGCGGCCGCGCCGGCCGCGCCGGGGGCCGGCTGCACGCTGGTGCGGTCCCAGCGCGCCACGCCCGCCGGGCCGGCCAGCACCAGGCGCGCGTCCGGCACGGGCAGCGCCACCGGCGGGTCGGCCGCCGGTGAGGACGACCCGCGCGTCAGCTCCGCGCCGCCCACGCGCACCACGACGTCCTCCACCCCCGGCAGGCGGGTCAGCCCGGCGCGCAGCTGCGCCAGCAGCACCGCGCGCCGCTCCGGGGTCGCCCGCAGCGCCGGGGCCGTCAGGTCCACCGTCGCCGCGCCGTCCGCCACCGGCACGGTGCCCGTGCGCAGGCGGGTGCCCGCCGGCGCGCCGCTGAGCACCGCGGGGGCCAACCACGGCGAGGCCCCGGCCAGCAGCTCGGTGACGACGCGGGTGGCCGTGGAGGAGTCGTAGGTGAACCAGCGCACGTCGCCGACCAGCTGGGCGGTGTCGAGGGTGGCGAAGTGCACGGGGAAGGGGCGCAGCGAGCGGGAGGCGTCCACCTGCGTCAGCAGCCGGCCGTCGCCGGGCACGTCCACGCGCCACTCCCCCTCCACCCGCACCAGCCGCAGGGTGCGCTGCAGGGCGGTGCCCGCGGGGCGCTGCGCGTAGCGGCCCGCGGCGTCGATCTCGGCGACGACCTCCCCGGAGACCACCACGGCGGCGCCGCCGCCCGCGGTGCCCCCCGCGCCGCCGTGGTGGTCTCCGGGG
>NZ_JAAALM010000082.1 GCF_009906395.1 Kineococcus indalonis | reverse complement strand
TCGCCGAGCGCGGCGAGGCAGGGATCGCCGAGCTGAAGGAGCTCACCGGTGGGCTGGGCGCGCACTCGGTCGTCGAGGCCGTCGGCACCCACGAGTCGATGCACCAGGCCATCGGCTCGACCCGCCCCGGCGGGCACGTCGGCTTCGTCGGCGTGCTGCACGACGTCGCCATCACCGGGGAGGACATCTTCATGACCCACGTGCACCTGCACGGCGGCCCGGCGCCGGTGCGCCGCTTCCTGCCCGAGCTGATCGACCTGATCTGGACCCGCCGCATCGACCCCGGCAAGGTCTTCGACCTCGAGCTGCCCCTGGACGAGGCGGCCGAGGGCTACCGGGCGATGGACGAGCGCCGCGCCACCAAGGTGCTCCTGCGGCCCTGAGCCCCGACCGGCGCACCGGCGGACGAAACACCAGAGATCGAAGCACCAGAGGACACAGGAGAGCAGCCGTGCAGCTGAACACCCCCGGCGCCACGCAGTTCCCGACCGCCACCTTCACCGGCCAGGTGCTCATGACCCCGCTCGCCACCGGCGAGGCACCGTCCCGGCTCAGCGTGGCGCTGGTGCGCTTCACCCCCGGCGCCCGCACCCACTGGCACGTGCACCCCCTCGGCCAGCTGCTGCACGTCACCGAAGGCGTCGCCCTGGTCGGCACCCGCGACGGGTCGGTGGTGCGCGCCCGCGCCGGCGACACGATCGTGTGCTCGCCGGGTGAGGAGCACTGGCACGGCGCCACCGAAGACAGCTTCGCCGCGCACCTGGCGATCCAGGAGTCCGCCGACGACGGGAGCGGGGCGCCCAGCCCGGTCACCTGGCTCGAGCCGGTCGCCGAGGACGTCTACCAGGCGGCGCAACCAGCCCGGCAGTAGACGTGCCGCGGCGGACGGCCCGTGGTGGACGTCACCGACGCCGACGCGCGGTTGCGCTCCTCAGCCCTCGAACCTCCCGGTGGGGCTGGGGACGCATCGAGACCGGGAGCGGGAGCGCTCACGACCGGTCACCACCGGCTCGTGCCCGGCTGGTGAGCAGGAGCACCCCGGCTCAGTGCACCCGCCGCCTGAGCCTGGTGAGCGGCAGACACGTGCACGCACGAGCACCCGGGGTGCTCTGGCGGTGCACCCCTCACCAGGGTCTCCCACCGGCGCGCGACATCGTGTCTGGTGGACCCGCGAGCCCCGCACCCCACAGCTCGCCGTGGGCACGCCGAGACGGGGAGCGCTGCGGCCCACTGCACGTGGTGCCGGCGGACCCGCCTCCCCGCACCGGCCGCGGCTGCAGGTGAGCACGACCCGAACAGCGATGAGACGCACGACGAGCGAGGAGAACACCATGGTGAGGACGTGGCTGAACGACGAACCCGTGGGCCGGCGAGGTGTCCTCGCCGGTGCGGCAGGCACCGTCCTGGCCGCCGGGTCCGCGACCGCTGCGGCCGTCCCGGCCGCAGCCACCTCGCGGGTACCCGGGGCCGGCGCTGCCGCGAGTCCGTGGGAGGTGACGGGCATGGCGAGTTTCGACGCCACCGACGACCTGCACCGCTTTCGGTTCCAGCGCCGGGCCGCGGGCGCCCGTGACGTCCAGATCGAGATCCACTACTCCGGTGTGTGCCACTCCGACATCCACACCGGGCGCGGCGACTGGGGCCAGGTGCGCTACCCGCTGGTCACCGGGCACGAGATCGCCGGTGTCGTGACCGCCGTCGGCTCCTCGGTGACGAAGTTCCGCGTCGGGGACCGGGTCGGGGTCGGCACGTTCGTCGACTCCTGCCGCACCTGCGAGCAGTGCGCGAACGGTTTCGAGCAGTACTGCCTGAACACCAACGTGCAAACCTACGCCAGCGCCCTTCCGGCGTACGCCGATGCGCGCGACTACCCCGGCGGCTACCCCCAGGGCGGCTACTCCACCGGCATCGTCGTCGACGAGGACTACGTCGTCGCGGTGCCCGACGAGATCTCCCTGGAAGAGGCCGGCCCGCTGATGTGCGCGGCCCTGACCGTGTACACCCCGCTGCGCTACTGGGCCATCACCCGCGGCTCGCGCGTCGGCGTCGTGGGAGTCGGCGGCCTGGGGCACCTGGCGATCCAGCTGGCCCGCGCCCTGGGGGCCGAGGTCGTCGCCTTCACCAGCAGCGCGGACAAGGAACGCGACGCCCGCCGGTTCGGCGCCACCCAGGTGGTGGTGGGCGAGGACGCGGACCTCATGGCCCGCAACGCCCGCAGCCTGGACTTCGTCCTCGACACCGTGCCCTACGCGCACGCCTTGGACCCCTACGTCCAGCTGCTCAAGCGGGGGGCGACCCTGTGCCGGGTCGGGGTCGGCCTGGGTGCGGCGCCCAACGAGTTCGCCAACATGGCCCTGGTGCTGCAGCAGAACTCCATCGCCGGCGCCAACACCGGCAGCGTGCGTGAGTTGCGCGAGCTGCTCGCCTTCGCCGTCGATCACGACGTGCGACCGCAGGTGCAGGTGGTGCCCGCGCAGCGCGTGGGCGCGCTGTGGCCGCAGGTCGTCGACAAGCACGCCCGCTACCGCTACGTGCTCGACATGCGGACCCTGCGATGAGGTGCCGGTGGTGAGGTCGCTGCGTCCTGCAGCGCTCGCGGCGGCGGTGCTCGCCGCCGCCGCGTCGGCCTCCTGCGGCCTCCCGGGTCCGGGCGCGCCACTCGACCCGGCGAGCGCGTCCCCTCCCGCTTCCACTGCCGGGGCGCGGCACGTGGTGGGTACCGTGGTGCGCTTCACCTCACCGCGCACCAGCGTCGACGTGACGATCGGTCAGGACAGCCCGGCGAGCCGGGACCTCCTGTCGATGCTGCCGTTGACGCTGCCGGTGCAGGACCTGGCCGGTCGCGAGAAGATCAGCTACCTGCCTCGGGAGCTGCAGCACGCCGGCACGCCCGGCTCGGACCCCGAGGACGGCGACCTGATCTACTTCACCCCCTGGGGCAACCTGGGTTTCTACTACGACGCTTCAGGCATCGGCTACTCGGACGACACGCTGCACCTGGGCACCTACGAGGCCGCGATCGAACAGCTGGAGGTGTTGGAGGGTGAGGCGGTGAGGGTGGAGGTGGTGCGGTGAGGTCGTGGGGGCCATCGCCATCGGTGGTGGTGCCGCCGGATCCAGCCTGCCGCTGCTCATGATCGTCTTGTCGTTGGCCGCGCTGGTGGTGGCGTCCTCGGCGCGTCGTCACGCGTTCCCCGTCGGACGCTGAGCGGGGTTTCCCGACGGCGAACCCCGCACTCTGCACGAACCGTCCCAGGCGCAACCGGCGCACCGGGGCCCGCACCACCGTCGCACGTCCTCGCACGTCTTTCGAGGAGCATCATGCCCACCATCGCCATCATCGGGGCCGGCCCAGGTCTGGGCGCTGCTGCCGGCCGCCGTTTCGGCCGCGAGGGCTTCCACGTCGCGCTCATCGCCCGCGATGAGCAGCGGCTGCGAGACCTCGCCACGCAGCTGTCCGGTGAGGGTCTCACCGTGGCGGGCTACCCCGCCGACGTGCGCGACCGCACGGCGCTGCAGCAGGTGCTGGAGCGGGCCGGGCGCGAGCTCGGGACCATCGAGGTGTTGCAGTACAGCCCCATCCCGCACCAGGACTTCCTCCGGCCGCTGCTGGACACGGGCGTGGAGGAGCTCACCGCGGCCGTCGAGTTCTCCGTCCTCGGGCCGGTGACGGCGGTGCGGCAGGTGCTGCCGGGGATGCGGGCGCTGGGTCGAGGCACGATCCTGTTCGTCAACGGGGGCAGCGCGGTGCGCCCGAACGCGCGCGTTGCCGGTACCTCCATCGCCTTCGCCGCGGAGGGCGCGTACGCGCAGATGCTGCACGGGGTACTGGCAGCTGAGGGCATCGGTGTCCACCAGCTCATCGTCCCCGGCGCCATCCGAGCCGGGGATGCCGACAACGACCCCGACCTGCTCGCCGACACGTTGTGGACGCTGCACACGACGCGGGGAGGCTTCCGCACCTTCTCCTCGCCGATGCCGTCGGCGTGACGAGGTGCACGAACCGGGGCAGGTGAAAATGACGGATGAGTGGGACAGCGCCGAGATCGACCTGCTCGCAGGGGCGCCGGAGGTCGGTGTCGTCACCGGGAAGAGCGGACTGAGCGCACGCGGTACGCCCATCTGGATCGTCCGCGTCGGCGACCAGCTGTGCGTACGGTCCTACCTGGGCGCGCGAGGTCGGTGGTACCAGCAGGTTCGGCGGCGGGGGACAGGGGTGATCACTCACGACGGGAGGCGCTGGGAGGTTGCCTTCGAGGCGATCGGCGACCGGCGCGAGGAGGTGGACGAGGCGTACCGGCACGAGTACGGCCGTCGCAGCCCCCACGTGCACACCATCACCACCGACGGGCCGGCCGCCACCACCTTGCGAGTCCTGCCACTGGGCGCTTGACCCGCCGTCGTCCTGCGCCCCTCGGCAGGATCGTCGGACACGGCGCGGCCGGCGTCAGCGCTGAGGCAGGACGACAGCCTTGAGCGAGTGCGGTTCACGCCGGGACAGGGTGAGCGCGTCCTCGGTCCGCCGCAGCGCGAAGCGGTGGGTGATGATCGGCTCGACCTGCACCCGGCCGGAGGCGAGCAGCTCCAGCGCGGTGGGGTAGGTGCCCGCGTAGCGGAAGATGCCGGTGACGGTGATTTCGCGCCCCTGCACCAGCGCCACGTCAAGCGGCAGCTCGTCGGCGCCCATCCCCACCAGCACTGCGCGGGCGGCGGGGGCCAGTGCGGCCAGCCCGGAGCGCCAGGCGGCCGGTGCCCCCGAGCACTCCAGCAGCACGTCGAAGGTGCCGCTCAGCGCCTCGGCGGCCGGCTGCACCTGCAGGCCCAACCGGCGTGCCGCCTCCAGGCGGAAGTCGCTGACGTCGGTGACGGTGACCGCGTCGGCGCCGAAGGCGCGAGCGACCTGCGCGGCCAGCAGGCCGATGGGGCCGGCGCCGGTCACCAGCACCTGGTCTCCAGGGGCGATGCGGACGCGGCGCGCCGCCCACACCCCCACCGAGACGGGTTCGGCCATGGCCGCCTGCTCGGAGCTCAAGCCCGCGGGTGCCGGGTGGGCGAAGGCGGCGTCGATGCTCACGTGTTGGGCGATGGCTCCGTCGACGGGTGGGGTGGCGAAGAAGACCACGTTCGGGCAGAGGTTGTAGCGCCCGGCCAGGCACTGCTCGCACGTGCGGTCGGGCACGCCGGGCTCGAGGGCGACCCGCTGGCCGGTGCGGGCCGGGTCCACGCCCTCCCCGACGGCGACCACGGTGCCGGCGGCCTCGTGACCGAGCACCATCGGTGCCTGCACGACGTAGGGGCCGATGCGGCCGTGTTCGTAGTAGTGCACGTCCGAACCGCAGATGCCGACCGCTTCCACCCGCACGAGCACCTCGTGCGGGCCGGGCGCCGGCTGAGGGCGGTCTTCGACGACGAGCCGGCGGGGGGCGTGCAGGACGGCGCTGAGGTTCACGGTGGTCTCCAGGGTCAGGGGTGTCGGTGCTCGGGGTGCAGAGCCGGCGCTCGTCCGGCCGGTGCCGATCAGCCGGCGCTGTAGCCGCCGTCGGCGAGCAGGACGGTGCCGGTGATGAAGGAGGAGGCGTCGCTGGCCAGGAAGACGACCGCGGGAGCGATCTCCTCCACCGTGCTGATACGCTCCATCGGCGTGTCCTCGAGCACGTGCCGGTGCGTGCGGGGGTCGAGGGCGGGGCAGTCGTCGGTGACGGTGTAGCCGGGCGCCAGGGCGTTGACGCGCACCCCTTGAGCGGCCCACTCCGCGGCCAGAGCACGGGTCAGGTGGTGCACGGCGGCCTTGGAGGCGGCGGCGGCGGCGTCGAAGTGCGGGCGCCCGGCGATCACCCCGCACAGGGCGCCGACGTTGACGATGACGCCACCGCCCTGGGCGAGGAAGTGGCGCCCGAAGCTCTGGCAGCAGCTCCACAACGCATCCAGGTTCAGGCTCATCACGCGGCGCCACTCCTGACGCGGCAGCTGCGCCGCCGCGCCCGGAGCGCTGGCGTCCGCGGCGTTGACCAGGACGTCCAGGCGGCCGAAGCGCTCCAGCGCGGCGGCCAGGACGTCCTCGACCTGCTGCGGGTCGGTGATGTCGGCGCGCACGAAGAGCACCTGCCCGCCTTCGGCGCGCACCTTCGCGGCCTCGTGCTCACCCTCCTCGGCGTCGGGGCCGACCAGCACCACGTGCGCGCCGGCCAGGGCCAGCGCCAGGGCCAGCCCACCGCCGAGGCCGCCGGGGCTGGTGGTCACCGCCGCCACGCGTCCCGTCAGGTCGAACCTGTCGAACAGCCGCACCGCTCAGCTCCCTCACCGGGCCCGGGCCGCGATGCCCGGGCTCTGCCGCCCCGTCAGCACGACGCTAAGCCGGGTACGCGCTGGCTTCTAGCGCCGCAGCGACTCGTTACTGATACTTTCTTGCGTCCGTGGATGGTGTCGTCTCGCCGATCGTGGCGCCGGCGCGCATGAGAGGATGACCATGGATGCGAGTTCCTCCAGCCCTCGGCCGCGCCGCGCGGCGCGTGCGCCGTTGCGCGCGGTGCGCGAGGTGGTGCCGGCCGAGCCGGGCCGTTCGGCGCGCTGGCACGTGCACGACTACCCCAGCCCCTTCGCGCGCTGGAACCACCACCCCGAGTACGAGGTGCACCTGATCCGCGCCGGCACGGGGCGCTACATCATCGGCGACAGCATCGGGCTCTTCAGCACCGGCCACCTGGCGCTGGTGGGCACGGAAGTCCCGCACGACTGGATCAGCGATCTGGGGCCCGGTCAGGTGATCACCGGGCGCGACGTGGTCTTCCAGTTCCACGGCGACTGGCTGCGCCGCTGCGAGCAGGTCCTGCCGGAACTGGCCGATCTGGCGCCGCTGTGGGCCGCGGCGGCCGGCGGCATCGAGTTCCTCGGGCGAACGGCGCTGGCGGGAGCGGCTGAGCTGGAGCGCATCGGATCGACCAGCGGCGCCCGGCGGCTGCAGCACATCTTCACCCTCTTCGACCTGATGGCCGGCGCACCCGAGGACGAGCGCCGCCTCATCGGGGGGATCTGGCAGGCGCCGGCGGGTGATCCGGAGACCGCCGAAGTGGTCAGCGCGGCGCTGGCCTACGTCGTGGACCACCTCACCGGCACGGTGCGCCTGTCCACGGCGGCGCAGAGGGCGGGCATGAGCGAGTCGGCGTTCTCGCGCCGCTTCAAACGCGCCACCGGCATGACCTTCACCGACGTGGTGCGCAAGCTGCGCCTGGCGCACGCGGCCAAGCTGCTGGCGCAGACCTCGCAGCCGGTGGCCTCGATCGCCGCGGCGGTCGGGTACGCGAACCTGTCCAACTTCAACCGGCAGTTCCGCGCCGAGCACGGCAGCACGCCCACCCGCTACCGCGTCGCGGCACGCACCGAGCGCGCTGGCGCGAGCTCCTCGTGAGCGCGCGGCGTTCAGGTGCGGAGTGCTGCGGCTTCCCGGGGTGGTGCGGGTGTGAGGGCCGGAGCGGCACGTCGGGGCGTGCTGCCTCCCAGCTGCCCGCCCGGACGACGCCTGCGGCGCTCAGGCTCAGGGGACGGTGAGGTCCCAGGTGCAGGGGTCGCCGGCGGTGGTCACGGACGCGGGACGTCGACTGCGCGCAGGGATGCAGGCGGCGCTGGAGGAACTGCACCCCGGAGGTGGCGCGGTGGACGACGCCGTCGAGCAGCTGGCCGTGCTCGCCTGCGCCTGCGTGCGCTTCCAGCAGGTGCACTGAACGGCTTTCGAGCTGATCCTCGCCGATGAGCTGCATGACGTTCCCGATGACGAGCGCCGCGAGGTGACGCGCACGCTGCTCGACCTGCTGATGTCACCGGCGACGACCATCACCGGCGATGTGCGGGCGACCGGTCCGCTGCTGCGCGGCTTCAGCGCGGTGGTGCACGGCTTCGCCCACCTGCCGCGCTCCGGTGCCGCTCGCGGCTGCCCCGTCGAGCTGCGCGGTTTCTGCAGCGAGGTGAAGCTGGTGGGCGATGAGGCCGCGCGAGCGGTGCGGATCCTGGCTCGTGCGACAGCTGAGCCAGCAACGCGGGTGCGCTGACTCGCTGCACCTGCCGCTGGAGCAGCAGGTGCAGCGAGGAGGTCACAGCCCCGTCATCTTCTCCATGGCCTCGTTGTAGCGGGCGCCGGCCACGCCGAGGCGCTGCGCCGCTTCGCCGAGGCGGGTCAGGTCCTCGGTGCTCAGCTCCAGCTGGACCGCGCCGATGTTCTCCTCCAGCCGGGAGATCCGCCGCGTGCCGGGGATGGGCACGATCCAGGGCCGCTGGGCCAGCAGCCAGGCCAGCGCCACCTGCGCCGGGGTGGCGCCGTGGGCGCCGGCGACCTCGCCGACGAGGTCCACCAGCGCCTGGTTGGCCGCGCGGTTCTCCTCGCTGAAGCGCGGGATGGTGGTGCGGATGTCCCCGGCGGCGAACTGGGTGCTGGTGTCGACGGTGCCGGTCAGGAAGCCCTTGCCCAGCGGGCTGAAGGGCACCAGGGCGATGCCCAGCTCGTCCAGGGTGGGCAGGACCTCCGCCTCGATCTCGCGCGTCCACAGCGAGTACTCGCTCTGCAGCGCGGTGACCGGGTGCACGGCGTGGGCGCGGCGGACGGTGCCGGCGCCGGCCTCGGACAGGCCGAAGTGGGCCACCTTGCCGGCGGCGATCAGATCGGCGACGGCGCCGGCGACGTCCTCGATCGGCACGGCCGGGTCGACGCGGTGCTGGTAGAAGAGGTCGATGCGCTCGGTGCGCAGCCGGCGCAGCGAGGCGTCGGCGACCCGGCGGATCTGCTCGGGGCGGCTGTCCGTGCCCACCGGCTTCCCGTCCTGGATGTCCCAGCCGAACTTGGTGGCGATCACCACCTGCTCGCGCAGCGGCTCCAGTGCCTCGCCGACGAGTTCCTCGTTGACGTAGGGCCCGTAGACCTCGGCGGTGTCGAAGAAGCTCACGCCGCGCTCGACCGCGCCGCGCAGCACGGCGATCATCTCCTGGCGGCTGCCGGGGTTGGGCCCGTAGGACTGGGACATGCCCATGCAACCCAGCCCGAGAGCCGAGACCGTCAAGCCGCCGCCGGTGGTGCCAAGGGTACGTGTCTGCATCGTGTCGTCTCCTTCGTCGTCCTTGCGATCGTCTTCCCCGGTCCCGCTCCGGTCCGGGTCCCTAGCCGGTGAAGGCCTGCTCGGCGACCTTGACGGCGGTCATGGCCTTGGGTCAGTCGGCGTAGAAGGCCAGGTGGGTGATGGCCTCCACCAGTTCGGCCCCGCTGAGGCCGTTCTCCCGTGCGCGGCCCAGGTGGAAGCGCAGCTGCTCGGCGTCCCCGCCGGCGACCAGGGAGGCCACGGTGATCAGGCTGCGGTCGCGGGCGGCCAGGCACTCGCGGTTCCAGACGTCGTCGAAGAGGACGTCGTCGGTGAGCGTGGCCAGCTTCGGTGCGGTGTCGCTGACCGCGCGGCTGCCACCACCGACCTGGCGGGGCTGCTGGTCCTGGGGGTCCTGCTCACGCACGGGGATCCTCGTGTCCGGGGTGGTCGGTGGTGTCGGTGGGCGCGGCCGGTGCGTGCGGTTGGGCGGCGGCGTACTGCTCGTCGGGAACTGCTTCCAGCCAGGTGGTGGGGTTTGAGCCGTCCGGGCCCGCCTCCAGCAACGCGAAATGGCTCATGAAGGTGTCCGCGGTGGCGCCGTGCCAGTGCTCCTCGCCGGGCGGGCAGACGACGGTGTCGCCGGCACGGGTGAACGCCGAGGCGGGCGTCTTGACGGTGGGGCGTGGGTGCTGCAGTTCCACGGTGTTCTGCTTCAGGGGGTGGTCAGGTCGTCGGCGCGCACGCTCGCCCTGCGTGCGCCGGCCGGTAGGCGCCGAGCGGGTGGGACCCTGGGTGGACGACGCCGCGGCCTCGACCGCGCGGGTGGCCGTCCAGCTGGCCAGCAAGGTCAGGGCGTCGGCTGCGGGGGAGGCAGGTGGAGCGGTGTAGGTGGTCAGGGTCAGGGGGGCGTCACTGGTGACGGGAAAGGCCTCGAAGGACAGCTGGAGGCGGCCCACGACGGGGTGGTCGAAGGACTTGGTGCCGCTGCGGTGCAGGCGCACCTCGTGGGCGGCCCAGCGGATTCGGAAGTCCTCGCTGCGCAGGGACAGCTCTCCCACCAGCGCGGTCAGGTCCTCGTCGTGGGGATCGCGGCTGGCTTCGGTGCGCAGCAGCGCGATGGTGGTCCCGGCCGCGTCGTTCCAGTTGGGGTAGAAGTCCTCAGCGTGGGGGTCGAGGAAGCAGAAGCGGGCCAGGTTCACCGGTTCACCGGCACTGCTGGAACCCGCGCCGGTGCCGCTGCCGGTGCCCCTGCTGGAGGCGCCTGCGGGTGGCTCCTCGAAGGCGGGTGAGTACAGGGCCCGGGCCAGGGCGGTGGCGGCGAGCACGTCCAGGCGGCCGTTACGCACGAAGGCGGGAGCGCCGGTCATCGCCTCCAGCAGGTGCAGCAGGTGGGTGCTCAACTGCGCCCAGC
>NZ_JAAALM010000829.1 GCF_009906395.1 Kineococcus indalonis | reverse complement strand
CGCGAGGCGCCCCCGCGCCGCCCGCGGC
This sequence comes from Kineococcus indalonis, assembly GCF_009906395.1. Lineage (GTDB taxonomy): Bacteria > Actinomycetota > Actinomycetes > Actinomycetales > Kineococcaceae > Kineococcus > Kineococcus indalonis. Next base: position 1,115 of record NZ_JAAALM010000829.1, on the reverse strand, counting down.
GCCCGTGACGCCCGTGACGTCGGGGCGGGTCCGGCGCAGGCGCCGGCGGCGGCCGGGGAGCACCTGCTCGTAGAAGCCGGCGTGCTCGGCCGCCACGCGGTCCCAGGCGTGCCGGGACAGGTCCGGCTCCCCGCGCGCCGGGCCCTGCGCCAGGGCTGCCTCGAGCACGCTGGCGGTCAGCGGCCCGTCGAACAGCCGCAGCCAGCCCGGCCCGACCTCGGCCGCCAGCTCCTCGAACACCGCGGTGCGCGGGGCCAGCACCGGCCGCCCGGCGCTCAGGCACAGCAGCACCGACCCGGAGTTGAGGACCGAGCGGAAGGGCAGCACGAGCAGGTCGGCGGCGGCGAGCACCTCGTCGACGCGCTGCTGGGGGAGCCGCTGCAGCAGCAGCGAGACCCGCGGGTCGCGCTCGGCCACGGCCTCCAGCCGCTCGCGCAGGGCGTCGTCCTCGCAGCCGCCGCCCACGACCAGGCGCAGGTCCGGCGCGGGCGAGGCGTGCACGGCCTCGACGAGGTCCTCCACGCCCTTGTAGGGCTTCACCCGCCCCACCATCGCCACGACGGCCGCGTCCGGCGCCAGGCCCAGCGCCTCGCGGGAGCGGCGGCGGTCCGGGCGGCCCACCACCTGCGCGTAGGTGCCGTGGGCCAGCACGCGGTGCGGCCGGCGGCGCAGCGGGCGGAACGCGCGCTGCGCGGACTCCGCGCCGGCGGCGGACAGCGAGATCCAGCCGCCGACCAGGCGGGGGAAGACCGCCCACAGCAGGCGCTGCAGCACGGGGCGGTGGCCGTCGTGCGCGCGCAGGTTGTGCACCGTCCACACCACCGGCAGGCCCCGCAGGCGCGCGGCCAGCAGGCCCGCGGCGAGGCGGGCGGAGCGCAGCAGCGCCCGGCGCAGCAGCGGGTCGTGCAGCGGCATCTCGGGCCAGTGCACGTGCACGACGGCCGGGCCGCGCTCGCGCAGGGCGCGGCGCCAGGTGAGGGGCACCACGCGCACGCCGCGCTCGCGCAGCCCGCCCACGAGCAGCGACAGGTAGGGGTTGACGGTGTCGCGGTCGGGCGAGGGGTGCAGGTGCACCGTGAGCGGTGCCGGCGGCGGGGCGCTCACGCCGCCGGCAC
>NZ_JAAALM010000828.1 GCF_009906395.1 Kineococcus indalonis | reverse complement strand
TGCGGGAACCGCGCGGGTCCACCTGCCGTTGGACCCCGTGAGCCCGTCCGGTGGAGATCGGGTGCGACGTGGGGCCGGGGAGTGGCCCCGGGGAGGGGAGTGGGAGACGATGGGAGCAGTGGCGGTGCCGTTCACGGTCCCCTTCCCCGCCCGCACCAGGAGGAGCACCGTGCCTGACGACCCAGGCGGCCCCCGGGCCCTGCCCGGCGACCAGGTCCCGCCCGGCGAGCGCGCCGCGGGCCGGGCCCCCCTGGCGCACGCACCGGCCGTCTCCGCGTGGGTGCCGCCGACGTGGGAGGAGGTCGTGCGCGACCACTCCGGGCGGGTGTACCGGCTGGCCTACCGCCTCACCGGCAACCGGCACGACGCCGAGGACCTCACCCAGGAGGTCTTCGTGCGCGTCTTCCGCTCGCTGTCCAGCTACCAGCCGGGCACCTTCGAGGGCTGGCTGCACCGCATCACCACGAACCTCTTCCTGGACCAGGTGCGGCGCAAGCAGCGCATCCGCTTCGACGCGCTCGCCGAGGACGCCGGCGAGAAGCTGCCCAGCACCGACGTCGGGCCCGAGCGCGCCTACGAGCACCGCAACCTCGACGACGACGTCCAGGCGGCCCTGGACTCCCTGCCGCCGGACTTCCGCGCCGTCGTGGTGCTGTGCGACATCGAGGGGCTGTCCTACGAGGAGATCGCGGCGACCCTCGGCGTGAAGCTCGGCACGGTGCGCTCGCGCATCCACCGCGGCCGCGCCCAGCTGCGCACGGCGCTGGCGCACCGCGCACCGCGCCCCCCGGCGGCCCCGGCCCCGGCGTCCCGCCTGGCCCTCGGCGAGGAGAGCTCGTGAGCGGACCGCACCTCGGCGCGCGGGTCACCCCGCTCGTCGACGGGCGGCTCGCCCCCGACGCGGCCCTGCGCGCCGACGAGCACCTCCGGGCGTGCTGCGAGTGCGCCGAGGCCGTGGAGGCCGAGCGCCTGGTGCGCGCCCGCCTGCGCGCGCTGCCGGACCTCGAGCCCTCCGGCGACCTGATGGCCCGCCTGCGCGACATCGGCGGCCCCAGCGGGCCCCTGCCGCCGCGGGGCGGGCCGGCACGGCCATCGGCAGGTCGCGCGGCGGCCACCGCGCCGCCCGCGCGCCTGGACCCGGTGCGCC
>NZ_JAAALM010000827.1 GCF_009906395.1 Kineococcus indalonis | reverse complement strand
GCCTGGTGGCGGCCCCGCGCGCCGTGGACCGCCTGCTCACCGAGCTGGGCGTGGTGCGCGTGGGGCTGGCCGACGCGCTGGAGCTGCTGCCCGGCGCGGGGGCGCCCGACGCGGCGCGCGAGCTGTTCGCCGCGCTGCTGCCGCTGGCCGCGGAGCCCTCCGCCCGCGAGGCGGTCGCCGGCCTGCCGGTGCCGCTGCTGGACGGGCGCACCGTGCACGGCGCGCGCGGGGTGGTGGTGCTCGACGCCGCGGACGCCGACGCGCTGGACGCCTCCGCCGCGCGCCTGCTGGCCGGGTACGGCCTGCGGGTGGCGCACCCGCAGGCCTCGGCCGGGGCCGCCGGGGAGCTGCTGGTGCGCCTGGGCGCGCGCGAGGGCGGGGCGTGGGCGCTGCTCACCGACCCCGCGGTGGTCGCGGCGGTGGCCGCCTCCCCCGACGCGGAGGACCCCGACGCGCTGGCCGACGCGGTGCTGGGCCTGGTGGCGGCCGTGGTCACCGGCGGCGGGCGGGGCGACGGGCGAGCGGACGCGGAGGCCGACGAGGCGGCGGACGAGGCGGCGGACGAGGCGGCCGTGGCGCGCGTGGCCCGGCACGTGCCGGTGCTGCGCGACCTGGCGCTGCCGGACGCCGACGGCGAACTGGCGCCCGCGAGCGCCCTGGTGCTGCCGGGCACGCTGGCGGCCCGCGCCCTGGACCCGGACGCGGTGGCCGAGGTGGACCCGGAGCTGCTCGAGGTGTGGGGACCGGCGGTGCTGCGCGCGGCCGGGGTGCTCGCGGGGCTGGTCGCGGTGCCGGTGGGCGCGCTGGACCTGGCCGACGAGCAGGAGGTCGAGGAAGCCGTCGAGCGGGGCCTGGCGGGGCTGGAGGAGTACGCCGAGCAGGTGTGGGGCGACGTCCTGGACGCCTCCCCGGACCCCGGCGGCGCGCCCGGGCCGGCCGCGACCGCGGTCGAGGACGCCTGGGCGGTGCCCGACCTGGACCTGGTGAGCGCCGAGTGGCCCGCCGTGCTGAGCGCCCTGGCGGCGGAGCCGTCGGGGGCCGCGGCCCTGGTGCGGCCGTGGTCGCTGGGCGGGCGCTCGCGCCCGGGCCCGGCGGCGTGGTGGCTGCGCCGGCGCGGCCCGCTGCCCCCGGTCAGCCGCGCCCCGGCC
>NZ_JAAALM010000826.1 GCF_009906395.1 Kineococcus indalonis | reverse complement strand
CCCTCCGCGACCGCGCCCCCCGCCGGCGCGCCGGGCGCCGACGCCGTCGCCGAACGCGTCCTGGAGGCCGTCCTCGGCGGCTTCGAGGCCCTGAGCGTCTACCTCGGCGACCGCCTGGGCTGGTACCGCGACCTGCGCGCGCACGGCCCGACCACCCCCGCCGAGCTCGCCGCCCGCACCGGCACCCGCGAGCGCTACGCCCGCGAGTGGCTGGAGCAGCAGGCCGTCGCGGGCCTGCTGCGGGCCGACCCGGCCCCCGGCGGGCGCCGCTACGCGCTGCCCCCGGGCGCCGCCGAGGTCCTCACCGACCCCGACAGCCTGGCCCACCTCGCGCCCCTGCCGCGCATGCTCGCCGCCGCCGCCGCGCACCTGCCCGAGCTGCTGCACGCCTACCGCCACGGCGGCGGGGTCAGCTGGGAGCGGCTCGGCGCCGACGCCCGCGAGTCGCAGGCCGACCTCAACCGCCCCTGGTTCCTGCACGCCCTGCCCGGCGCGCTGGCGCAGGTGCCGCGGGCGCGCGAGGCCCTGGCCCGCCCCGGCGCCCGCGTCCTCGACGTCGGCTGCGGCGCCGGCTGGTCCTCGATCGCCCTCGCGCTCGCCCACCCCGGCGCCCGGGTGCTCGGCGTCGACGTGGACGCCGCCTCCCTGCACGCCGCCCGCGCGCACGCCGCCGACGCCGGCGTCGCCGACCGCGTCGCCTTCCGGCTCGCCGACGCCGCCGCCCTCGACGAGGACGGCGCCTTCGACCTCGCCCTCGCCGCCGAGTGCGTGCACGACCTGCCCGACCCCGTCGGCGTCCTGGGCGCCGTGCGCCGCGCCGTGCGCCCCGACGGCGCCGTCGTCGTCGTGGACGAGGCGGTGGCCGAGGAGTTCACCGCCCCCGGCGACGACGTCGAGCGCCTCATGTACGGCTTCAGCCTGCTCGTGTGCCTGCCCGACGGGCTCTCCGCCGGGCCCGCCTCCGCCGGCACGGGCACCGTGATGCGCCGCCCCGTGCTGGAGGGCTACGCCCGCGCCGCCGGCTTCGCGGGCGTGGACGCCCTGCCCGTGGAGGGCTTCTCCTTCCTGCGCTTCTACCTGCTGCGCCGCTGAGGCGGCCCGTCGAGGCCGGCGAGCACCGCCCCCGCCCCCGCCCCGGCCGCGGCCAGCACC
>NZ_JAAALM010000825.1 GCF_009906395.1 Kineococcus indalonis | reverse complement strand
AGCCCGGACCCCGCGCCCGGCAGCCCCGAGGCGTCCCCCTCGGGGCGGGCGTTGACCACCGACACCAGCAGCTCCCGGCCCACCTCCCCGGAGATCGTCACGACGGTGCGGGCGGAAGGGGCGTGCTTGTGCACGTTCGTCAGCGCCTCCTGCACCACCCGGTACACGGTGCGGCCCAGCTCGGCGGGCACGTCGGCGTGCACGGGCACGTCGGTGCGGAACTCCGCCGCCACCCCGGCCTCCCGGCTGGACTCCACCAGCCGGCGCACGTCCACCAGGGTCGGCTGCGGCGCCAGCTCCGCCGCCGTGCTCGCCCCCACCCCCGAGCCGGGGGTGCGCAGCACCCCCAGCACCCGGCGCAGGTCCTCCAGCGCGGAGCGGGCCGTCTCGCGGATCGTCGCCGCGGTGGCCTCCACCTGGTCCGCGCCCACGTCGGGGCGCACCTCCAGGCCGCCGGCGTGCAGCGCGACCAGGGAGATGCGGTGCGCCAGCACGTCGTGCATCTCGCGGGCGATGCGGGTGCGCTCGGCCAGGCGGGCCTGCTCGGCGCGCAGCGCCTGCGCCTGCTCGGCGCGCTCGGCGCGCTCCCACAGGGTGCGCACCAGGTCGCGGCGGGCGCCGACGTAGGCGCCGACGAACACCACCAGCGCCGTGCCCAGGGCGGCGGTGACCAGGGAGTAGCCCCAGGCGTCCACGGTGGTGCGCATCGTCGCGGCCGCGGAGGACAGGAAGCCCACCACGGCCAGCAGCACCAGCAGGCGGTCGCGCCGGCGCACCGCCAGGGTCGTGAGCGCGAAGAACACCGCCCCGTCGAAGGCGGTGACCAGCGCCACCGCGATGGAGACCACGGTCAGGGCCAGCGGGTGGCGCCGGCGCCACCACAGGCCCGCGCAGGTGGCCACGGCCACCACCAGCTGCAGCACGTCCAGCGGGCCCACGTGCGCCAGCTGCAGCGGCGCCGGGGTGAAGCCGCCGTCGGGGCCGGTGGTGGCCGGGCCCTCCACGAGGCCGTGGAACCACACCGCCGCCAGCGCCAGGGACAGCGCGACGGCCAGCAGGTCGCGCAGGCGCGGGGCCAGGGGCCAGCGGGCCACCCGGGGGTCGCGCACCGGCGGGCCGGCCGGCGGGCCGGCCGGCGCGGTGGCCGGCGCGGTGG
>NZ_JAAALM010000824.1 GCF_009906395.1 Kineococcus indalonis | reverse complement strand
GCCCCCGCACAGCGCGGCCGCCAGCACCGCCGCCAGTGCCGGGCCCCAGCTCCAGGCGGCCCCCAGCGGCACCGCCCACCCGGCCTCCAGCAGCCCGCGCTCGTGCAGCGCCCGCGGCACCCACACCGCCCAGGTGAGCGCCGGCGCCAGGACCCAGAACACCGCCGACGGGTGCCGGCGGGCGCGCCCGAGGACCCCGCCGGCGCGCGCGGGGGAGCCGGCCGCCGCGACGGCCGTCCGCGCGCTCACCGCGAGCCCTCCCGCAGCAGCCCCGCCGTGCGCGCGGGGGCCTCCAGGTGCGGCAGGTGCCCCACGCCGGGCAGCAGCTCGAACCGGGCGCCCGGCACCCGCGCCGCCCACGCCGCGGCGCGGTCCGCGCGCACGCGCGGGTCCTGCGCGCCCTGCACCCACAGCACCGGCACGCGCACCGACGCCAGCAGCCGGCGCCACGCGCCCGTGCGCGCCAGCAGCCCCGTCGTGCCCAGCACCGCCGTCCACCGGAACGCCGCGGCCGCAGCGGCACCGGGCCGAGCGGCCTGCGCGGCCACCTCCTGGGCCGCCGCGCGCAGCGCCGCGCCCGGCACCCGCTCGGGGTGCGGCGTGGCGCCGCGCACCTGCTCCAGCACCAGCTCGCACGGGGTGCGGCGCCCGCTCAGCCGCCGCACCGCCGCGGCCGTGCCGGGGGCGCGCAGCAGCGCCAGGCGCGCCAGCAGCGCGGCGTCCACGCGGCCGCGCACCGGGCGCGGCACCGGCGGGCACAGCAGCACCAGCCGGTCCACCGCGGGAGCCGCGGGAGCCGCGGCGCTGCCGGCGGCGGCCAGCAGCGCGACCACCCCGCCCAGGGAGTGCCCCACCAGGGTCACCGGCGCACCTGCCGCCTCCCGGCGCGCGGCGCGCAGGTGGGCGGCCACCTGCCGGGTCAGCGCCTCCAGCGCCCCGGCCCCGCCGGCGGCGGGGGAGCCGCCGTGCCCGGCCAGGTCGGGGGCGAGCACCCGGTGCGTGCCGGTCAGCCGGGGCGCCACCGCGCCCCAGTTCAGCGCGGAACCGCCCAGGCCGTGCAGGCACAGCAGGACCGGCGCGCCGGGCGGGCCGCCGAAGTCGCGCACCTGCACGGGCGGGTCGAACCCCGGCGCGGGCGAGGGCGCGCCGGGCGACCAC
>NZ_JAAALM010000823.1 GCF_009906395.1 Kineococcus indalonis | reverse complement strand
CGCTGGGCCCACGCCGACCGGCTCACCACCCTCGTGGGCCTGGCCGCCCTCCTCGGCGCCGGCGTCCCCTTCGCCGCGCGGTGGGCGCTGGGGCGCCTGCGCACCGCCACCTACGGGGTGGCGTCCGTGCTGTGGGGCGCCGGCGTCACCGCCGCCGGGCTGTGGCCCCACGCCGCGCTCGGCTCCCTGGACCTGCGCCCCGTGGCGCTCACCGCCGCCCTGGCCGGGATGCTCGGCATGGGCGTGCAGCACGTCCTCGCCGCCCGCGCCGGCAGCGACGACCCCCCGCTGCTCGTCGACGCCCTCATGCTCGGCAGCGCCCTCGCCGTCGCCGGCTGGGAGGCGCTCTCGCGCGCCGGCCTGCACGGCGGCGACGCCTGGCACGCCGGCACCGTCGTGCTGCTCCTCGTGGCCACCACCCACCTCGGCATCACCGTCGCCCTCGCCGTCGAGCACGCCCGGCTGCGCCGCGCCGCCCTGCTCGCTGGGCTGATGACCACCGCCACCGCCGTCGCGGGCGTGCACCCCGACCCGCACGTGCAGCACGCCGCCCTCGCGCTCGCGCTCCTGGCCGGCCTCGCCGCCGCCGTCGGCGCCCCCGCCGCCCCGCCCCAGCACGCCGGGCGCGCCGCCTCCCGCGCCGCGCGCCGCATGGAGATCGCCTCCCTGGTGCCCGGGCCGGTGCTGTTCGCCGACATCGCCCTCATGGTGGTCTGGCCGCGCCTGGACCCCGTGCTGTTCGGGCTGTACCTGTGGGTGCTGCTCACCTTCACCGTCCGGCACGCCACCACCGCCCGCGCCGTGGACCGCAGCACCGCGCGCCTGACCACCCAGGCCCTGCACGACGACCTCACGGGCCTGGCCAACCGCGCCGCCCTGCACCGCGCCCTCAACGGCCCCGACGGCCGGCAGTGCCTGGTGCTGCTCGAGCTCGCCGGCCTCGACGACGTCAACGACGTCCTCGGCGTCAGCACCGGCGACGCGCTGATCCGCGCCGCCGCCGACGAGGTGCGCCGCGTCGCGGGACCCGCCGGCGCCACCGCCTACCGGCCCGCCGGCGGCGAGGTCGCCGTCCTCGTGCCCGGCGACGTCGCCACCGCCGTGCGCCTGGCCGGCGACCTCGTCGCCGCCGTCGCCGCCGCCCCCGCCCGCGTGGAC
>NZ_JAAALM010000822.1 GCF_009906395.1 Kineococcus indalonis | reverse complement strand
CGTGGCCCGGGTGCTGCCGCACTACGCCAGCGTGCACCGCGGCGCGGGCTACCTCTCGCGGGTCTCGACGGAGCTGTTCGAGTCCGCGCGCGGGGCGGTGGGGCGCTTCGTGGGGGCCCGCCCGGACGACGTGGTCGTCTTCACCCGCAGCACCACCGACGCCCTGGACCTGCTCTCGCGCGCCGTGCCGGCCGGCGGGCGCGTGCTGGTGGCGGACGTGGAGCACCACGCCAACCTGCTGCCCTGGCAGCGCTCGGCGCGCACGACGGTGGTGCCCGGCGGCCCGGACGCGGCGAGCACGGCGGCGGCGCTGGAGGCGGAGCTGGCCACGGGCGGCTACGCCCTGCTGGCGGTGACGGGCGCCTCCAACGTCACCGGCGAGGTGCTCCCGCTGCGGCGGCTGGCGCGCGCCGCGCACGCCGCCGGCGCCCGCATCGCCGTGGACGGCGCCCAGCTGGTCCCGCACCGGCGGGTGGACCTGGCCGGCGCGGACCTGGACTGGATCGCCTTCTCCGGGCACAAGCTGTACGCGCCCTTCGGCTCGGGGGCGCTGGTCGGCCGGCGGGACTGGCTGGACGCGGCCGAGCCGTACCTGGCCGGCGGCGGCGCGACGCTGGACGTCGGCGTGGACGTCGTGCGCTGGGCCAGCGGCCCGGAGCGCCACGAGGCCGGCTCCCCCAACGTGATCGGCGTGGTGGCCCTGGCCCGCGCCTGCACCGCGCTGGGCGCGCTGCCCGCCGGGGCGCTGGAGGAGCACGAGGCGGCGCTGCGCGAGCGCCTGGTGGACGGGCTGGGCGCGCTGCCGCGGGTGCGGGTGGTGCGCCCGGACGCCGAGGACGCCGTGGGGGTCGTCACGTTCACCGTGGAGGGGCACCCGTCCTCGGAGGTCGCGGCGTACCTGTCGGCCGAGCACGGGATCGGCGTGCGCGACGGGCGCTTCTGCGCGCACCGGTTCGCGGACTCCCTGGGGCTGTCCTCCGGCGCGCTGCGCGCCAGCACCGGCGTGGGGACCGGCTCGGCGGACGTGGACCGGCTCGTGGCGGCGCTGGAGCAGTTCCTCACCGTCGGCCCGCAGTTGCGGTACGCGGTGGTCGACGGTTCCTGGGGCCCCGTGGACGACCCGCGGCCCGACCCCGCGGGCTTCCTCGGCAGCGACGAGGGG
>NZ_JAAALM010000821.1 GCF_009906395.1 Kineococcus indalonis | reverse complement strand
GCTCAGCGGTGGGCGGGCCGCCCCGCCGGGCCGTGCCGGCGCATCCGCCACACCGCGCCCATCGCCTCGGTGATGATCGCCCCCGACATCTTCGAGGTGCCCGAGGTGCGCTCGGTGAACAGGATCGGCACCTCGCGCACCGTCGCCCCGCGCTGCAGCGCCGCCAGCGTCGTCTGGATCTGGAAGGCGTACCCGGCGGCGGTCAGCGAGGACAGGTCCAGCGAGCGCAGCAGGTCCGCCCGCCAGGCCTTGTAGCCGCCGGTCAGGTCCGCCACCGGCGCGCGCAGCAGCACCCGCGCGTAGGTGTTCGCGCCGCGGGAGAGGGCCTTGCGGTACCACGGCCAGGCGTCGTCGAGGGCGCCGCCGGGCACGTAGCGGGCGCCGAGGACGAGGTCGGCGCCGGCCGCGAGCTCGTCCAGCATCCGCGGCAGCACCTCCACGGGGTGCGAGCCGTCGGCGTCCATCTGCACGACGACGTCGTGGTCGCCGGTGCTCAGGGCCTCGGCGAACCCCGCCCGGTACGCCGCGCCCAGGCCGTCCTTGACCGTGCGCGTCAGCAGCCGCACCCGCCCCTCGGGCAGCCCGGCCGCCACGCGCCGCACGATCTCGCCGGTGCCGTCGGGGGAGGAGTCGTCCACGACGAGGACGTCGGGGGCTGCGGGGGAGTCGAGCAGCCGCTGCAGCATCACGGCGATGTTGCCGGCCTCGTCGTACGTGGGCAGGACGACGACGGCGCGGAGGGCGTGGGACAACGGGGGCTCGCTCGGGTCGGTCGGGGCAACGGGACGCCCGACGCTACCCCAGCCGCCCGTGCCGTCGCCGCGGTGATCGGGGAGGCCACGACCCGCGCGACCACCGCGGGTCCGGGAGGGCCCCCGCGGGTTCCCCGGGGACCTCGGGGTCTCAGGCCTCGATGGGCACGAAGCGGGGCGCCGGGGGGCCGGGCAGGACGACGGCCTGGGCGGTGACGACGCGCTCGCCGTCGAACGTCAGCGCGGGCGAGCCGTGCAGGACGTAGCCGTCGGCGAGGGCGGCGCTGACCTTCTCGCAGAACGCGCGGTCGTCGGTGCCGGTGAGCAGCCGGTAGCGCAGGCGGCCGTCGACCTCGCCGGGGGTGGTGGTCATCGCGGGTTCCTCGTTCCGTTCGCGGGGGCGGGCAGGGCC
>NZ_JAAALM010000820.1 GCF_009906395.1 Kineococcus indalonis | reverse complement strand
ACCCCGCCAGGCCCGTGCCCCCGCCGCCCGGCGAGGGCGGGCCGGCGAGCGCGCCGCCGCGGCCGTCGTCGGCCACCACCAGCCGCAGGCCGCGGCGGCCGGCCGTCACGGTCAGGGCGGTGCGCCGCGCCCCCGCGTGCCGGGCCGCGTTGGCCAGCAGCTCGGTCGCGCAGAAGTAGGCGATGGCCTCGATCGCCGGGGAGGGCCGCACCCCGTCCAGCTCCACGCGGGTCTCCACCCCCTCGGCGAAGCCCGCCGCCAGCGACGTCAGCGCGCTGCCCAGCCCCTCGGCCAGCGCCGGCGGGTGGAAGCCGCGGATGATCTCGCGCAGCTCGGCCATCCCCTCGGTGGTCGTGGCGTGGGCCACGTCCAGCAGCTCAGCGGCCCGGCCGGGCGCGCGCGGCCCGCGCAGCTCCTCGCGCGCCAGGTCCACCGTCATCGCCACCGCCGTCAGCCGCGCCTGCGTGCCGTCGTGCAGGTCCCGCTCGAGGTGGCGCAGCAGCACCGCGGAGCCCTCCACCGCCTCGCTGCGCGTGCGGCGCAACCGGTCGGCGTCCACGGCGGCCGGGTCCGGCCCCAGCAGGCGCCGCGCCAGCCCCTGGTCCACCCGCGTCAGCGCCCGCTCGCACCACAGCACGAGCAGGGCGCCGCCCGCCGCGGCCGGGACGACGGAGAGCACGGCCACCAGCGCGGGCGCGCCCTGCACCTGGGGGTCCGACGCCCACGAGCCCACCCCCGCCGACAGCGCCAGCAGCAGCCCCGCGCCGGCCACCGCCAGCGGCACCTGCACGAGCAGGTGGCCCAGGCACCGCCACGCGGTGGTGTCGGTGAGGACGTCGCCCAGCAGGCCCAGCAGCGCGCTGCCGCGCCGGCGCGGGCCCGGGGCGGGCACCACCTCCCCCAGCAGCCGCCGCGCCGTCCAGCGGTGCGCGCCCGCCAGCGCCCGCGCGCACACCAGGCCCACCGCGACCAGCGGCAGCCCGAGCAGCGTCACCGACAGCACCGCGCCCACCAGGACGAGCACGAGCACCAGCGCGCCCGGCACCGCCAGCGCCAGCGCGCACAGCCGGTGCAGCACCGCCCGCCACGTGCGCGCCTCCCGCGGGGCGCGCAGCAGCGCCACCAGCGCCCGCCGCGACCGGCGCCGCCGCGGCCGCCCCGCGGG
>NZ_JAAALM010000081.1 GCF_009906395.1 Kineococcus indalonis | reverse complement strand
GTGCGCGCGCGCGAGCTGCTGCGGATGCACCGGCCGGCGGCGGGCCTGGCGGAGCTGGCCGAGCCGGCGCTGCCGCAGGGCGTGCGGGTGCGCCCCTTCGCGCCCGGCGCCGACGAGGGGGCGTGGGTGGCGCTGAACGCGGCGGCGTTCGCGGCGCACCCGGAGCAGGGCCGCTGGGGCGTGCCGGAGCTGCTGCTGCGCGAGGCCGAGCCGTGGTTCGACCCCTCGCTGCTGCTGCTGGCGCAGGAGGAGGCCGGGCGGCTGCTGGGCTTCTGCTGGATGAAGGTGCAGCCGCACGCCTCGGAGCTGTACGTGCTGGGCGTGCACCCGGGAGCGGCGGGGCGCGGGCTGGGCCGGGCGCTGCTGGTGCGCGGGCTGCGGGCCGTGGCCGGGCCGGGGGCGCCGGGCGCGGTGGAGCTGTACGTGGACGGCGACAACGCGCCGGCGGTGCGGCTGTACGAGTCGCTGGGCTTCACCCGCGCGGCGGTGGACGTGCAGTACGCCAGCTCCCCGGGCGCCGGCTCCCCGGGCGCCGGCTCCCCGGGCGCCGGCTCCCCGGGCGCAGGCCCCGCGGGCCTCCCGCCGGCCGGCTGACGGGCCGCCGGCGGCCCGCTCCACCCGCGCGCAGCAGCGCGTCCACCGCCGCGTCGACGCGGCGTCGACGGCCCGTCACGGGTCCCCCTCCCGACGCCCTCGCCGGGCCGGTGGTGCGCGCGCCGGTGGCAGGATGGGTGCCATGACGGCGACGACCCGGGCCGGTTCTGCCGCCCCCCTGCCCGCGATCCCCCGCACCGACGAGCCGGTGGAGCTGCCCGAGGACCGCTTCGCCGACCGCGAGCTGTCCTGGCTGGCGTTCAACGAGCGCGTGCTGGAGATGGCGGAGGACCCGGGCACCCACCTGCTGGAGCGGGCCCGGTTCCTGTCGATCTTCGCCAACAACCTCGACGAGTTCTTCATGGTCCGGGTGGCCGGGCTCAAGCGCCGCATCGCCACCGGCCTGGCCGTCACCGCCGCCAGCGGCCTGGAGCCGCGCGAGGTGCTCGACGCCATCAGCGTGCGCGCGCACGAGCTGACCGAGCGGCACGCGAACGCGTTCCTGGAGGGCGTGCGCCCGGCGCTGGCCGAGGCCGGCATCACGGTCGTGCACTGGGAGGACCTCTCCGCCAACGAGCAGGTGCGCCTGCACGGGTTCTTCCGCGACCAGGTGTTCCCCGTCCTGACGCCGCTGGCGGTGGACCCGGCCCACCCGTTCCCGTACATCTCCGGGCTCTCGCTGAACCTGGCGGTGGTGGTGCGCAACCCCACCACCGACAAGGAGCACTTCGCGCGCGTGAAGGTGCCGCCGCTGCTGCCGCGCTTCGTGGCGGTGGAGCCCGCGGAGGACGGCGACGGGCGCACGGCGCGCTTCGTCCCCCTGGAGGACGTCATCGCCGTCCACCTGGACCAGCTCTTCCCGGGCATGGAGGTGGTGCAGCACCACACGTTCCGCGTCACCCGCAACGAGGACCTCGAGGTCGAGGAGGACGACGCCGAGAACCTCCTGCAGGCGCTGGAGAAGGAGCTGCTGCGCCGCCGCTTCGGCCCGCCGGTGCGCCTGGAGGTGGCCTCGGACATCGAGCCGACGGTGCGCGACCTGCTGGTGCGCGAGCTGGGCGTGTCCGAGCAGGAGGTGTACGAGCTGCCCGAGCCGCTGGACCTGCGCGGCCTGGGCGACATCGCCGACATCGACCGCCCGGAGCTGAAGTACCCGAAGTTCGTCGCGCGCACCCACCGCGACCTCACCGACGGCGCCGAGACCGCCAAGCCCTCGGACGTCTTCGGCGCCATCCGCAACCGCGACGTGCTGCTGCACCACCCCTACGACTCGTTCTCCACGAGCGTGCAGGCGTTCCTGGAGCAGGCGGCGGCGGACCCGCGCGTGCTGGCCATCAAGCAGACCCTGTACCGCACCTCGGGCGACTCCCCCATCGTCGACGCGCTCATCGACGCCGCCGAGGCCGGCAAGCAGGTGCTGGCGCTGGTGGAGATCAAGGCCCGCTTCGACGAGCAGGCGAACATCAGCTGGGCGCGCAAGCTGGAGCAGGCCGGCGTGCACGTCGTGTACGGCCTGGTGGGCCTGAAGACGCACGCGAAGCTGAGCCTGGTGGTGCGCCAGGAGGCCGGCGGGCTGCGCCGCTACTGCCACGTCGGCACGGGCAACTACAACCCCAAGACGGCGCGGCTGTACGAGGACCTGGGCCTGCTGACCGACGACCCCCAGGTCGGCGAGGACCTCACCCGGCTGTTCAACCAGCTCTCGGGCTACGCGCCGAAGACCGCCTACAAGCGCCTGCTGGTGGCGCCGCGCTCGCTGCGCACCGGGCTGGTGGACCGCGTGGACCGCGAGATCGACAACCACCGCCAGGGCCTGCCCTCGGGCGTGCGGATCAAGGTGAACTCCATCGTCGACGAGGCCGTGATCGACGCGCTGTACCGCGCCTCGCGGGCCGGCGTGCCCGTGGACGTGGTGGTGCGCGGCATCTGCGCGCTGAAGCCGGGCGTGCCGGGGCTGAGCGAGAACATCCGGGTGCGCAGCATCCTGGGCCGCTTCCTGGAGCACAGCCGCATCTTCTGGTTCGCCTCCGGCGGCGACCCGGTGGTGATGATCGGCAGCGCGGACATGATGCACCGCAACCTGGACCGCCGGGTGGAGGCCGTGGTGCGCCTGAGCGACCCGCGCCACGTGCGGGAGGTCTCGCAGCTGCTGGACCAGTGCATGAGCGACGGCACGGCCTCCTGGCACCTGGACGCGCGGGGCGAGTGGACCCGGCACCACGCCGACGGCGGGGGCCGTCCGCTGATGGACCTGCAGGAGCACATCATCGCCACGCGCCCCGGACGCCGGCCCTCCCCGCGACGCCGGTGACGCCGGCCGCCGTGCGGGCCGGGGACAGGGCCGCGAACGGGTCCGGGCGCGAGGCCGGCGCCGTCGACGTGGAGGCGGCGGGGTGCGTGGTGGTGCGCCGCGGGCGCGGCGGGGAGCCGCAGGTGCTGCTGGTGCACCGCCCGGCCACCCCGCGCCACGCGCGGGACTGGTCCTGGCCCAAGGGCAAGCTGGACGAGGGCGAGACGCACGCCGAGGCGGCGGTGCGCGAGACGCGCGAGGAGGCCGGCTGCCGGGTGCGGCTGGCCCGGCCGCTGCCGGAGCTGCGCTACCGGGTCGACGGCGGGCGGCGCAAGCGGGTGAAGTACTGGCTGGCGTTCACCGCGCCCGGGGAGAGCGCCTGGACCGCCTCCCCCGAGGAGGTGGACGAGGTGCGCTGGTGCGGGGTGAAGGAGGCGCGCCAGCTGCTGACGTACCCGCACGACCAGCGGGTGCTGGACGACGCGCTGGCGGCGGCGCGGGTGCGCACCTGGCCGCTGGTGGTGCTGCGGCACGCGCGGGCGGTGGCGCGCGAGCGCTTCGAGGGTCCCGACGACGCCGCCCGCCCGCTGCTGGACCGCGGGCACGCGCAGGCGCACGCGCTGGCGCCGCTGCTGAGCTGCTTCGACGTGCGCGCGGTGGTCACCTCGCCCTCGGCGCGGTGCGTGCAGACGGTGCTGCCGGCCGCGGACGCGGCCTCGTGGCCGGTGCGCGGCGAGGAGGCGCTCAGCGAGGGCGGTCACGAGGAGGACCCGGCCGGGGCGGTGCACGTGCTGGAGGGCCTGCTGGCCGCCGGGCGCGGGGCGCTGGTGTGCTCGCACCGGCCGGTGCTGCCGGAGCTGCAGGAGCACCTGGCGCAGCTGGCGGGGGACGGCGAGCGCACGGAGCTGCGCCGCAAGCTCGCCAAGGGCGAGTTCCTGGTGGCGCACGTCAGCGGCCGCGGGGCCGAGGCCCGGGTGGTGGCCGTGGAGCGGCACGAGCCCGCCGGCGGGGCCTGAGGCGGGTGCGGTACGGGTGTGGGACGGGTGTGGGACGTGGCCCGACGGCGAGGCGTTCGGCGGGCACCAGGGGTAGATTCGTGCTCACGAGCAGTGCACCCCTTAGCCCGTTCACCTGGAAGTCGGTGCCCCGTAGCGCTTTCGACCACCGATGGACCCGCCTGGTTTACCCGCCGTTAACGTTCGGCCGGGTATCGCGTCACCTCGCCTGCTTAGCGTCGTCGGACGTCAGACCCCGGCCGGCGCTGCTCCGCGCCCGCCCGTCGAGCGAAAGCGAGCACCCTTCGTGAACCGCAGTTCCCTCCGCCGCGCTGCGATCCCCGCGGCCCTCCTCGTCACCCTGGGCCTGGGCGCGTGCAGCGGTCAGAACGAGCCGTCCGGCGACAGCCCCAGCGCGGGGGCCTCGCAGTCCACGCTGAGCGGTGAGCTCGCCGGCGCGGGTGCGAGCACCCAGACCGCCGCGCAGCAGGCGTGGGCGGCCGGGTTCAACAGCGCCAACCCCGACGTCACGGTGAACTACGACCCGGCCGGCTCCAGCGCCGGGCGCGAGCAGTTCGTCAACGGCGCCACCGCCTTCGGCGGCTCGGACGCGGTGCTGGACGAGGAGGAGCTGACCCAGGCGCAGGAGCGCTGCACCGGCGGCAACGCCATGGACCTGCCGGTCTACGTCTCCCCCATCGCCGTCGCCTACAACCTCGAGGGCGTCGAGGGCCTGAAGATGTCCGCGACCACCATCGCGAACGTCTTCAACGGCACCGTCACGACCTGGAACGACCCGGCGATCGCCGCCGAGAACCCCGGCGTGACGCTGCCCTCCACCCCCATCACCCCGGTGCACCGCTCGGACGGCTCGGGCACCACCGAGAACTTCACCGCCTACCTGCACGACGTCGTCCCGACCGTGTGGACCGCCGAGGCCGACAGCGACTGGCCGCTGCAGGGCGGCGAGGCGGCGCAGGGCACCTCCGGCGTCGTGCAGGCCGTCACCGGCACCCCGGGCTCCATCGGCTACGCCGACCTCAGCCAGATCGGCGAGCTGAACACCGTCTCGGTCCAGGTCGGCACCGAGTGGGTCGCCCCGACCGCCGAGGGCGCCGCCGCCGCCGTGGACGCCTCCCCCGAGGCCGAGGGCCGCCCCGAGGGCGACATCGCCATCGAGCTGGACCACAACACCACCGCCGCCGGCGCGTACCCGCTGGCGCTGGTCTCCTACGCCCTGGTGTGCTCCAGCTACGAGGACGCCGCCCAGGGCGAGCTCGTGAAGGCCTACATGGAGTACGTCGTCAGCGAGGAGGGCCAGCAGGCCGCCGCCGACGCAGCCGGCTCGGCGCCCATCTCCGACGAGCTGCGCACCCAGATCACCGAGTCGCTGAACCGCATCGGCGCCTGAGACCACCCCGGCCGGTACCGTCGGCCGGAACGCACCACCCGGGGTGGGCGGCCCACCGGGCCGTCCACCCCGTCGCACGACCAGCACGACCCGCACGACCCGCACGACCCCCAGCCACCGCCGGCCCCGCCTGGCGGCGGGCGGCCCCACGAGACGGAGGACCAGGGTGAGCACACCCACCAGAGCGCCGGAGCGAGGCCCCGGAGGGGGTGGGATCGCCACCGGCACCAAGAGGCGCGGGGACGGCCTGTTCCGCGGCACCGCCACCGGCGCCGGCGTCCTGATCCTGCTCGTCCTCGCCGCCGTGGCGGTCTTCCTCGTCTACGAGGCGCTGCCCGCCCTCAGCCCCGACGCGGAGGTCGACGGCGGCAGCCTGACCGCCTACGTGGGCCCGCTGCTGTTCGGCACCGTCCTGGCCGCGGTCATCGCCCTGGTGGTCGCCACCCCGGTCTCGGTGGGCATCGGCCTGTTCATCTCGCACTTCGCCCCGCGCCGCGCCGCGCAGGGCCTGGGCTACCTCGTGGACCTGCTCGCCGCCGTGCCCAGCATCGTCTACGGCATCTGGGGCATCGTCGTGCTGTCGCAGTGGATGGTCCCCGTCTACGCGTGGCTGACGGACAACCTGGGGTTCATCCCCCTCTTCGCCGGGCCCGCCTCCGCCTCCGGGCGCACGATCCTCACCGCCGGCCTGGTGCTGGCCGTGATGATCCTGCCGATCATCACGGCGCTGGCCCGGGACATCTTCCTGCAGACCCCGCGCCTGCACGAGGAGGCCGCCCTGGCCCTGGGCGCCACCCGCTGGGAGATGATCAAGTACTCGGTCATCCCCTACGGCCGCTCCGGCGTCGTCAGCGCCGCCATGCTGGGCCTGGGGCGCGCCCTGGGCGAGACGATGGCGGTGGCGCTGGTGCTGTCGGTCTCGAACGTCGTGACCTTCAACCTCATCAGCAGCACCAACCCCTCCACCATCGCGGCGAACATCGCGCTGAACTTCCCCGAGGCCACCGGGATCGACACCAACGTCCTCATCGCCAGCGGCCTGGCGCTCTTCGTGATCACCTTCCTGGTGAACTTCGCCGCCCGCTGGATCGTCGCGCGCTCGGGAGCGAAGGCATGACCACCACGACCGGCAAGAACCCCCAGCCCTCGCGCGAGGCGCTGCAGGCCATCGACCAGCCGCTGAGCAAGGCCGCGCTGCCCCGCTGGGCGCCGTGGGGGGTGCTCGTCCTCTCGGTCGTCGTCGCCCTGGCCGTGCTGCTGCCCGGCGGCACCTCCGCCGGCGCCGTCGCCGTCCTGGCCGCGCTGCTGCACCTGGTGCTGACCGCGGCGGTCTCCGGGGCCAAGGAGGGCAGCCGCAAGGCCAAGGACCGCGTGGTCACCGCGCTGGTCACCATCGCCTTCCTCATCGCCATGGTCCCGCTGGTGTCGGTGGTGTGGACCGTCGTCAGCCGCGGCGCCGCCCGCTTCGACGCGCAGTTCTTCACCTGGTCGATGCAGGGCGTGATCGGCGAGGGCGGCGGCGGCCTGCACGCCATCTGGGGCACCGTCGTGGTCACCCTGCTGGCGGCGCTGATCTCCGTGCCGATCGGCCTGCTGACCGCGGTCTACCTGGTCGAGTACGGCGCGCGCTCGGCCCTGGCGCGTGCGATCACCTTCCTCGTCGACGTCATGACGGGCATCCCCTCGATCGTCGCCGGCCTGTTCGTCGTGGCGCTGTTCGCGCTGGTCGTCGGCCCGCAGATGCGCATCGGCCTCATGGGCGCCATCGCCCTGTCGGTCCTGATGATCCCCACGGTGGTCCGCTCCACCGAGGAGATGCTCAAGCTGGTCCCCAACGACCTGCGCGAGGCGGCCTACGCCCTGGGCGTGCCGAAGTGGCGCACCATCGTCAAGGTCGTGCTGCGCACCAGCGTCTCGGGCATCGCGACCGGCGTGACGCTGGCCGTGGCGCGCGTGGCGGGCGAGACCGCCCCGCTGCTGCTGACGCTGGGCCTGACCGTCGGCACGAACTTCAACCCCTTCGAGGGGCGCATGGCCACGCTGCCGGTCTTCGCGTACTACCAGTACACGCAGCCGGGCGTCCCGGCCCAGGCGGGCGTGGACCGCGCCTGGACGGCGGCGCTGGTGCTCATCATCCTGGTGATGGCCCTCAACCTCTTCGCCCGCCTGATCTCCCGCCTCTTCGCCCCCAAGGGCAGTCGCTGAGCGGCACCCGCCGGCGCACACCGACCAGATCGACCTAGGAGCCGACGTGTCCAAGCTCATCGACGTGAGCGACCTGAACATCTTCTACGGCGACTTCCTCGCCGTGGAGGACGTCAACATGACCATCGAGCCGCGAGCGGTCACGGCGCTCATCGGCCCGTCGGGGTGCGGCAAGTCCACCTTCCTGCGCTCGCTGAACCGCATGCACGAGGTCATCCCCGGCGCGCGCGTGGAGGGCAAGGTCGTCATGGACGGCCAGGACCTCTACGACAAGGACGTGGACCCGGTGTCGGTGCGCCAGCACATCGGCATGGTGTTCCAGCGCCCGAACCCGTTCCCGACGATGTCGATCTACGAGAACGTCGCGGCCGGGGTGCGGCTGAACGCCAAGCGCATGAAGAAGAGCGACCTGGACGACCTGGTGGAGTCCTCGCTGCGCGGCGCCAACCTGTGGAACGAGGTCAAGGACCGCCTCGACAAGCCCGGCATGGGCCTGTCCGGCGGTCAGCAGCAGCGCCTGTGCATCGCGCGGGCCATCGCGATCCGCCCCTCGGTGCTGCTCATGGACGAGCCCTGCTCGGCCCTGGACCCGATCTCCACCCTCGCGGTGGAGGACCTCATCGGGGAGCTGAAGAACGAGTACACGATCGTGATCGTGACCCACAACATGCAGCAGGCCGCCCGCGTGTCCGACCAGACGGGCTTCTTCAACCTGGCCGGCGTGGGCAAGCCCGGCAAGCTCGTCGAGATCGACAGCACCTCGACGATCTTCTCCAACCCCTCGCAGAAGGCGACCGAGGACTACATCTCCGGCCGCTTCGGCTGACCGGCGCGCCCCCCGCACGTGCGAGCGCCCGGCCACCCCGTGCGGGGTGGCCGGGCGCTCGCACGTGCGGGGGGGTCAGCCGAGGGGGGCGGTGACCACGTGGACCAGGGCGGCGATGAGGGCCGCGGCCGGCAGGGTGAGCACCCAGGCGGTGAGCATCGAGCGGGCCACCCCCCAGCGCACCGCGGACACCCGCTTGGTCGCCCCGACCCCCATGATCGCCGCGGAGATGGCCTGGGTGGTCGAGACGGGCGCGTGGAAGCCGAGGGCCGCCACGTAGAGGACCGAGGCGGACACGCTCTCGGCGGCGAAGCCGCGGGCGGGGTCGAGGGCGATGATGCGCCGGCCCAGGGTGCGCATGATCCGCCAGCCGCCAGCGTAGGTGCCGGCGCTGATGGCCAGGGCGGCGGCGACCTTCACCCACACCGGGATGGTCAGGTCGCCGTCGCCGGCGGCGCCGCCGTGGTACCCGCCGGCGACGAGGGCGAGCACGATGACGCCCATCGTCTTCTGCGCGTCCTGCAGGCCGTGGCCGAGCGCCATGGCGGCCGCCGAGACGGTCTGCGCGAGGCGGAAGCGGCGGTACGTGGGCGCGGGTGCCGAGCGCCGGAAGGCCCACAGCACCCCCAGCATCACCAGGTAGGCCAGCGCGAAGCCGACCACGGGCGACACGACCATGGGCACGACGACCTTGTCGAGGACGACGCTCCAGTGGACGGTGGAGCCCGCCGCGATGCCGGTGCCGGCCAGCGCGCCGATGAGGGCGTGCGAGCTGGAGGAGGGCAGGCCCAGGCGCCAGGTGATGAGGTTCCACGCCAGGGCGCCGACCAGCGCGGCCAGCACGACGTGCAGGCCCTGCACCCCTCCCCCGACGTCGATGATCCCCGAGCCGATGGTCTCGGCGACGCCCGTGCCCAGGAAGGCGCCGACGAGGTTGCACACCGCCGCCATGGCCAGGGCCACGCGCGGGGTGAGCGCGCGGGTGGAGACGGAGGTGGCGATGGAGTTGGCGGCGTCGTGGAAGCCGTTGGTGAAGTCGAAGCCGAGGGCGACCACGACGACGACCACGACGAGGACGAGGACGAGGTCCACCGCTCTCAGGACTCCTTGACCGCGATGGTCTCCACGGTGTGGGCCACGTGCTCGAAGGCGTCGGCGGCGCTCTCCAGCGTCTCGACGATCTCCTTGTGCTTCATGATCGCGATGGCGTCGTACTCGCCGCCGAAGATCGTGGCCAGCAGGCCGCGGTGGATCTGGTCGGCCTGGTTCTCCAGGCGGTTGATCTCCACCCAGTAGTCGGTCAGGTCCGGCAGGGAGCGCAGCCGCGGCATCGCCTCGCTGGTCAGCTCCGCCTGCCGGGTGATCACCTGCACGAGGTCGCCGACCGCCGCGGGCAGGGCGCCCACGCGGTACAGCACGATGAGGTCCACGGCCGCCTGCATCAGGTCCAGGCAGTCGTCCAGGCGCGAGGCCAGGCGGTAGACGTCCTCGCGGTCGAAGGGCGTGATGAAGGAGGAGTTGAGCTTGCGCAGCACGGCGTGGGTCGCCTCGTCGCCCGCGTGCTCCAGCTCCTCCATCCGGCGCGCGAGCTCCTCGCGGCGCAGCTGGTCGCTGCCGAGGAACTCGGTGAGGACGGCCGTGGCCTCCACGAGGATCTCGCCGGTGCGGGAGAACAGCTCGAAGAAGCCGTCGTCCCGGGGGGTGAGTCGAAAACGCACTGGGGCTCCGCTGACGGTGTCTCGGGCGGGCCGACGGTGCCGGCCCCGTGACGGACTCTAGGCGGTGACGGCTGCCGGACCGGCATCGAGGCGGAGCCCGCGTCCCCCGGAGGGGGGACGGATCAGTCCCGCTCGGCCGGCTCCTCGACGCCCAGCACGCGGTCCAGGTCGCTGTCGGCCAGCGGGCCGTCGCTCTCCGAAGCAGCGACGACGACGTCCGCGTACAGCTCGATCTCCTCGGCGAGGGCGTCGTCGGCCAGCGGTCCGGCGGCGGGGTCCGGCACGGGGCCCTCCGGGCGGGGTGAAGCGGTCATGGTGGCGCCCACGGTACGCGCGAGCGGGCCCGCGCGAGACGGAACGGGGCTACGGGGCGACCGGCGTGGCGACCGGCGCGGTGGCGGGCGCGGCGGCCGGCGCGGCGGTGGCCGGCGGGGAGCCGGAC
>NZ_JAAALM010000819.1 GCF_009906395.1 Kineococcus indalonis | reverse complement strand
GCGGGCCCTGCGCGCGGCGGGGGCCCGCGTGGCGGGGGTGGCCTGCCTGACCGCCGCGGCGCCCGGCCGGGTGCCCGCGACGCCGCCCGCGACGCCGCCCGCGACGCCGCCCGCGACGCCGCCCGCGTGGGCAGACGGCGGAGGGGAGGACTAGCGTTGGTGCATGGCAGCCGGACCCGGTGTCACGCCGGTCTCGCGCCCCCAGGTGCCCGACGGCGGGCACGGGTCGGGGGACGTCCCCGCACGCGCCCCGCGGCTGCCTGTGCCGCGCGACCTCCCCGAGGAGGTGGCGCACGGCACGAGGTGACGGTCCGAGGCGGGCCGGCCCCTCGGCCGGCGCCGCCCAGCGAACGAGGGAGGCATCCCGTGGAAGTTGTGGTCACCGGACGGCACACCGAGGTCAAGGAGAGGTTCCGCCAGCACGCCGAGGCCAAGATGGAGAAGGTGACGCAGCTGGCGCCCCGGGCCCAGCGCGTCGACGTCGAGGTCTCGCACGAGAACAACCGCCGCCAGCTGGCCAGTTGCGAACGGGTGGAGATCACCGTGCGCGACAAGGGGCCGGTCGTGCGCGCGGAGGCGTGCGCGGACGACCCCTACGCCGCGCTCGACCTCGCCGCGACCAAGCTCATGGAGCGGTTGCGACGCTCGCGTGACCGACGCAAGGTCCACCACGGCCGCCGCCGCAACGAGAGCGTGCGCCAGCCGGCGGCCCCCGGCCTCAGCGACGAGGCGCTGGCCGGTGCGGCCGCCGCCGAACCGGGCGCGCCGGCGGAGCTGGAGGTGCCGACGCCCGCGGTGATGGCGGACTCCCGCCCGCCCGCGGACGCGGTGGCCGGGGCGGACGACGCCACCGACGCCTCGCCGGTCGTCATCCGCGAGAAGACCCACGAGGCCGTGCCGATGACCCTGGACCAGGCGCTGTACGAGATGGAGCTCGTCGGCCACGACTTCTACCTGTTCGTCGACGCCGCCACCGGCTGCCCCAGCGTGGTGTACCGCCGCCGCGGCTGGGACTACGGCGTCATCCACCTCGAGGTGCAGCAGGCCGGGTCCGCGGCCGCGGCGTCCTCCGACGGCGCCGCGCGCGCCGGCTCCGACGCCGCGCTGGCGGCCGTCGCGGGCGCCGCGGCGGGCACGCGCTGACGGGCGGGCGCCCGCGCTGAGGGGG
>NZ_JAAALM010000818.1 GCF_009906395.1 Kineococcus indalonis | reverse complement strand
GGTCTCCACCCCGCCCGCGCCGCTGCCGCTGACCAACCCGCTGGCGTTCGCCCAGGGGGTCAGCGCCCGCCTGGAGCAGCTGCCGGCCGGCGCCGACGCGGTGCACCGGATGACCGTGGAGGTCAACCCGCTGGGCCTGGGCCCGGTCCAGGTCACCGCCGAGATCGTCGACGGCGCCCTCAGCGTGCAGCTGGCCGGCGCCTCCGACGCCGCCCGCCACGCGCTGCGCCAGGCCGTCGGCGACCTGCAGCGCGAGCTGGCCGGCACCGCGTTCACCTCCACCACCGTCGAGGTGCGCCCCGACGACGCCTCCACCGGTCAGCGCCAGGCGGGGGAGCAGGCCGCGGCCGGGCAGTCCGGCGACCGCTCCGAGGGCCGCCGCCACAGCGGTGGCGGGCCCGCCGGCCACCCCGCCCGTCGCGGCCTGTTCGCCGCCGACGAGCCCCGCGCCGCGCAGCGCGCCGCCGCCGCGGCCGCCGAGGGCCGCCTGGACCTGCGCGTCTGAGCCCGGTGCACCCGGGCCCTTCAGCTCCCCGCAGGTAGGACCCCCGGACGGGCTACAGGACGTCATCCGAACGACCGAAGGAAGAGGCATGACCATCGATGCGGCCAGCGGCGCCTCGGCGTCGTCCTACGACTCGATCCTCGCGGCCTCCAACGCCAAGGCGACGAGCGCGGCGTCGAAGCTCGGGGGCGCCAGCACGAGCACGAAGGCGTCCGGCAGCACCCAGCAGAACAAGGACACCTTCATGAAGCTGCTGGTGGCGCAGCTGCGCTTCCAGGACCCCTCCAAGCCGGTCGACTCCTCGGACTTCATCGCGCAGACCGCGCAGTTCTCCTCCCTGGAGACGATGGAGGAGATGAGCAAGAACAACGTCGAGATGCTCGGCGCCCAGCTCAAGCTGCAGGCCAGCACGCTCGTCGGCCAGACGGTCTCCTACAAGGGGGCCGACGGCGCCACGGTCACCGGTGTGGTGTCCTCCGCCAGCTTCAGCGCCACCTCCGTGGGCGGCACCGGCAACGAGCCGGTCCTCAAGGTGGACGGCAAGGACGTCGTTCTGTCCAACGTGGTGAGCGTGGACGTGCCCGGCGCCGCCACCGCGACCACCGCCGCGACGGCTGCCGCCGCCAGCACCGCCGCGACGGCTGCCGCCGCCAGCACCGCCGCGACG
>NZ_JAAALM010000817.1 GCF_009906395.1 Kineococcus indalonis | reverse complement strand
GTCCGTGCGCGAGGTCATGTCGGCTCTTCCGTCGCGGGGGTGGGTCGGCCGGGCACGGGGAGCCGGCGGCTCCCCGTCCACGCGGCGTGGGCGACAACCGGCGCACGGCACCGATCCATTCCCGCGCCCGCGCCACCGGCCGCTCGCGACGCCGGCACGAGCGCGGGCACGAGCGCGAGCGGGGGCACGGGCGCGGGCGCGGGCGCGGGGGCGTCAGCCGAGGACCTGCGCGCCCAGCACGGAGAGCAGCTGCAGCTTCTCGTGGCTCTCGGTGCCGGGCACCGCGGTGTAGACGAGCAGCAGGTGCGACTGCTGCGGGTCCAGCAGCGTCTGGCAGTGCAGCTCCAGCGCGCCGACGCGCGGGTGCACGAAGCGCTTGACCCCGTGCGGGCGCAGGCCCACCTCGTGCACCTCCCACAGCTGGCGCAGCTCCGCGCTGCGCGCCAGGGCGAGCTCGGCCAGCTGCGCCGCCCGCGAGGCGGGCCCGCGGCGGGTGACGACCTCGCGCAGGTGCGAGGCGTACAGGCGCGAGAGGAACTCGTGGTCCTCGCCGGCGTACAGGGCGCGGGCGGCGGGGTCGGTGAACCAGCGGTACCCCAGGCTGCGCGCGGGCCCGCTCCACGTCGTCGCGTCGCCGGTCAGCGCCACGCCCAGCGGGGTCTGGCGCAGCGTCTCGCCCAGCTCGGTGACGACCTCCGCGGCGGTGTCCTCCAGGCGGTCCAGGACGCGCAGCAGCCCGGGGCTGACGTGCTCGCTGAGCGCGCCGCGCGCCGGGGGGTGGTGCCCGGCCAGGCGGAACAGGTGGTCGCGCTCCTCCAGGGTCAGGTGCAGGCCCTGGGCGATGGAGGCCACCATCTGCGGCGAGGGGTGGGGCCCGCGCTCGCGCTCCAGGCGCGCGTAGTAGTCGGTGGACATGTGGCACAGCGCCGCGACCTCCTCGCGGCGCAGCCCCGCGGTGCGCCGGCGCTGCCCGCGCGGCAGGCCCACGTCCTCGGGCTGCAGCGCCTGCCGGCGCCGGCGCAGGAAGTCCGCCAGTCCCGCCCTGTCGATCACAGGACCACCCCTCCCCCAGCCCGGTGCTGCCCGGTGCTGCCCGGTGCTGCTCGTTCTTACCGCGCCGGCCCGCCTCGCGGGCGGCGCAGCTGGCCGAGCTCGCCCTGGCGCGCAGCGCGGAGC
>NZ_JAAALM010000816.1 GCF_009906395.1 Kineococcus indalonis | reverse complement strand
GCTTCGCGGCGGGCACCACGGTGACGCTGCGCACGATCAACGCCCACCGCGACGTGGGCTTCACCGCCTGCCCGGGCAACGTGGGCTTCACGAGGATGGGCGCGATCCGCGAGCGGGTGGCGCAGATCGTGGGTTCCGGCGGCGGGGCGGCGCGCTCGGCGGTGGAGGCCAAGTACGCGCAGGTGGGCGGCGCCCGGGCGCTGGGGGCGCCCACGCGCGCCGAGGGGCCCGCGCGCGACGGCGGCCGCTACCGCCACTTCGAGGTGGGCTCGATCTACTCGCACCCCGTCGCGGGCACCCACGTCGTCAAGGGCCTGATCCGCGAGGAGTGGGCGCGCCGGGGCTGGGAGACCGGCTTCCTGGGCTACCCGCTGACGGACGAGGTGGCCCTGCCGGGCGGGGCGTTCACCCACTTCGAGGGCGGCTCGATCTACTGGTCCCCGCGCACCGGCGCGCACGTGGTGCTCGGCGCGATCCGCGACGAGTGGGCGCGCCGGGGCTGGGAGACGGGCTTCCTGGGCTACCCCACCAGCGGCGAGCACGACGTGCCGGGCGGGCGGCGCAGCACCTTCGCGGGCGGCAGCATCGCGTGGCGCGCGAGCGACGGCCGGCTGACCGTGCGGCGCGGCTGAGGGGCCGGCGCGGCCGAGCGCCCGGCACGGCCCGCGGGGTCGCCCGCCGGTCCGCGCCCTGAGCCGACCGCCGGGTGGCCCGGGTCTCCGCTGGACGCAGCCTGGACGTGCGCTCCAGTCACTCCGGGTGAGCGCTGCGAGGCTGCGGGGCGGCGCCTCCACGGCCGTGCGCCCGGCGTGACAGGTGGGGTGTTTGTCACTCACAGTGGAGGAGTGATGGGCGCGTTGTTACCGAGTCGTGCTCTCGCGCCCCTTGAGCACCAGGAGGCACTCGGCCAGGGTGGCCGAGGAGCCCCGGCCACCCCTCAAGCTCGTCGCGCTGCGTGCCGATGCCCGTGACGAGCGTTGACCCGTGTGGGTGCGACCTCCCCTGTCGTCGAGCGAAGGACCGAGCTGCCATGCGGTGGACCGCGACTGCCCAGCAGGCCCCCGGGGCCCGTCCCGGCGCGCCCGGGGACGCGGCGCTCTCGCGCCGCGCCCTGCTGCGCGCCGGCGGCGGCGCCGGCGCGCTGTCCCTGCTGGCCTGCCTGGGCGCCACCGGCGCC
>NZ_JAAALM010000815.1 GCF_009906395.1 Kineococcus indalonis | reverse complement strand
CGGCAGCACCACGACGCCGGCGCTGCGCCCGGTGACCCCGTCGCGGCGGTAGGAGAAGAGGTCCTCGTGCTCCACCGTGCACGGCCCCGGCCCGGAGGCCGGCACCCCCGCCTCGGCCAGCTGGGCCAGCACCCCGGCGGGCACGTCCACCGCAGGGGTGCCCCAGCGGGTCGTGGCGCGGGCGGCGGGCACGACGGCCGCGACGTCCTCGGCCATCGCCGCGGGCACCTCGTAGCAGCGGCCGCACACGGCCGGTCCCAGCGCGGCGGTCAGCGCCCGCGCGCCCGCGGCGCGGGCGGCCGCCACGACGGCCGGCACCACGCCGGCCACGAGGCCGGGGCGGCCGGCGTGCGCCACGGCCACCACGCCCGCCGCGGCGTCGGCGAGCAGGACCGGGACGCAGTCGGCCACCACCACCGCCAGGGCGGTGCCCGGCCGGCGGGTCAGCAGGGCGTCGGACCGGGGCGCCGGGCCGACGGCGCCGGTGACCTCCACCACGTCCGCGCCGTGCACCTGCACCGGCACGACGAGCCGCCGCGCACCCACGGCCCGGCGCAGCGCCTCGCGGTGGGCGGCGACCCGCGCGGGGTCGTCACCGACGTGGTCGCCGAGGTTCAGCCCCGCGTGGGGGCCCTCGCCGCCCGCTCCGGCGCGGGTGGTGAAGCCGCCGCGCACGCCGGCCAGGCCGGCGTCCAGCAGCGGCACGTGCGCGCCGCTCACGCGAGCGGCGCCCGCCGCTCCCGCGTCCCGCGCGGGGCGGGTGCGGCGGGACGCCGGCTCACTTGAGGAAGTCGGGCACGTCGAGGTCGTCCTCCTCGGGCCGCGGGCGGCCCGGGCGGCGCACGCCGGCGGTGTCGTTGGGCAGCTCGATGATGCGCGGCACCTGCACGGGGTCCTCGCCCGGCACCATCTGCGGCTGGTGCTGCACCGGCTGCTGGGCCGGCTGCTGGGCCGGCTGCTGCACGGGCTGCTGGGGCACCTGCTGCTGCGCGGCGTGCTGGGCGTACTGCGGGGCCGGCTGGTGCTGCACCGGCTGCTGCGCGGGCTGCTGGGGCACCTGCTGCTGCGCGGCGTGCTGGGCGTACTGCGGAGCGGCGTACTGCGGGGCCGCGGGCGCCTGCTGCGGCGCCGGCTGGTGCTGGGGCGCGATCGGGGCCTGCTGCTGCCACGGCTCGGGCC
>NZ_JAAALM010000814.1 GCF_009906395.1 Kineococcus indalonis | reverse complement strand
CGCCAGCAGCGCGTCCACGGCCCCCGCCAGGCCCGCGGCGTCGCCCACCGGCACCAGCAGCGCCGCCGCCCCGGTGACCTCCGCGGTGCCGCCGGCGTCCGTGGCCACCACCGGCACGCCCGCGCGCAGCGCCTCCTGCAGGAAGACCGGCTGCCCCTCCCACGCGCTGGCGCTGACGACCACGTCGGCCGAGGCCAGCAGGTCCGCCACGTCCTCGCGCGCGCCCAGCAGCCGCACCGGCAGCCCCTCGGCCGCCACCCGGGCCGCCAGCGCCGCCCGCAGCGGCCCGTCCCCGGCCACGACGACGCGCGCGGGCCGCCGCAGCAGGCCGGCGGCGTCCAGCAGCACGTCCAGACCCTTCTGCGGGGCCAGGCGGGCCACGGCGAGCACCACGGGCTCCCCCGGCGGCAGCACGGGCCTGCCCGGCGGCAGCACCGGCGCCGGCACCAGCGCCCGCACCGCGCGGCGCGCCCCGGCCGCCCGCGCCTGCTCCAGCAGGTCCCCGGAGACGGCCAGCACGACGTCGGCGGCGCGGCAGACCGCGTCCTGCACCGCGCGCCCCAGCCGCGCCCGCGCGCCGGCGCCCAGGACCGCGTTGTGCAGGGTCACCACCAGGGGCGGGCGCGGGCGCAGCGAGCGCACCGCCAGGGCGGCCACCAGGCCGGCGCGCACGCCGTGGGCGTGCACCACCGCCCCGCGCGCCGAGGGGGCGCGCAGGACGGCGCGCAGCCGCAGCGCCGCGCGCGCGTCGCGCACCGGGTCCAGCGAGGCGCCGATGCCGACCTCCGCGGTCGCCGCCGCGAACGCGAAGCGCTGCAGCGTCTCGGCCGGGGCCGCCACGTGCACCGCCCGGCCCGCGGCCGCCAGGCCCGCGCACAGCTCCGCGACGTGCCGGCCCACCCCGCCGGCGCTGGTGCCCAGCACCATGACCACCGGCTCGCGCTCCCCGTCCACCCGCACCTCCCCGTCCACCGCGTCGTCCGGCCCGTCGTCCGGCCCGTCGTCCGGCCCGTCGTCCGGCCCGTCGTCCGGCCCGTCGTCCGGCCCGTCGTCCGGCCCGTCGTCCGGCCCGTCGTCCGGCCCGTCGTCCGGCCCGTCGTCCGGCCCGCGCCTCACGAGCGCCGCAGGACGCGCCCGGCGGCGCCCGTGAGCGCCCCCAGCTCCCCCGGCGCCAGCAGCCGGGC
>NZ_JAAALM010000813.1 GCF_009906395.1 Kineococcus indalonis | reverse complement strand
CCCCCGCCGAGCCCGCGCCGCCCGCCGCGGCCCCCGCCGCCCGGGCGGGCGGCGCGCTCACGCCTCCGGTTCCACCACCGGCAGGTGCAGGTGCGCCATGCTCGCCGGGCGCGGGGCCTGCGGCAGGTACTGCGGCGCCAGCCGCCCGTCCGCCAGCGCCGCGGTGGAGTCCGTCACGCCCAGGCGCCGGCGCACCCGGCCGTAGAAGTCCGGCGGGCGCAACCGCAGCAGCTGCACCTTCCACGGCCGGGCGTGCACCGCCACCCAGTCGCCCGGGTCCAGCACCGCGCGGATCTGCCCGTCCACCGACATCGACACCCGCCCGCTGTGCTCCAGCACCCGCACCGAGATCACCTCGTCGGCGGCCACGACGAAGCTGCGGTCGAAGACCATGTGCGGCGCCACCGGCGTGAACACCAGCACCTGCGCGCGCGGCGACACCACCGGCCCGCCCGCCGCGAACGAGTACGCCGTGGAACCCGTCGGCGTGGAGACCACCACCGCGTCCGCCGAGTACGACGCGAACAACCGGTGCCCCACGTACACGCCCAGGCTGGCCTGCCGGTCCCGGCTGAGCTTCTCGAACACCACGTCGTTCAGCGCCGTCAGGTCCACCTCCACGCCCCAGCCCACCTCGTCCGCGTCGGCGTGGTGCACCTCCGGCGGCGGCAGCACCGGCCCACGCCCGTAGCGCAGCAGCGACTCCAGCTCGGAGGGGATCCGCAGCGGCCGGCTCGCCCGCGCCGTCACCGTCAGCCGCTGCTCCAGCACCGCCTCCCCCGCCTCGAACAGCGCCAGCGCCTCCAGCAGCTGCTCCGGGCGCACCTCCGTGAGGAAACCCACCCGCCCCACGTCCACGCCCAGCACCGGCACGTCCGCCACCTGCGCCACCGCCACGCCCCGCAGGAACGTGCCGTCACCGCCGACGGTCACCACCAGGTCCATCGGCTCCGCGGCGTCCACCTGGGCGCGCACCGACTCCCGGCCCCCCTCACCGGCCCACATGTCGAACTCGGCCACCAGGACGCCGCGCCCGTCCGCCCACCGGCGCAACCGCGCCGCGGTCCGGCGCGCCACCTCCTTGCCGCCGTGGACGACCAGGCCGATGCTGCGCAGCGTCACGGGGTCCCCCTGCTGTGGTCGGGTGCGCTCCACGCGCATCCTGCGTGCTGGGGGGCCGGGGC
>NZ_JAAALM010000812.1 GCF_009906395.1 Kineococcus indalonis | reverse complement strand
GTCCCGGGCCCGCTGCCCTCCGCGCAGCGGGCCCGGGACTGACCCGCTGCACCGGGGCGCACCCGCGCCCCGACGCCCGCCCCGACGCCCGCCCCGACACGCGCCGCGACCCCGCGCCGCGCACCGACACGCCCGGAGGACCCGTGATCACCGAGGACCGCGCCGACCGCTCCTGGCGCCCCGACCCGCAGAGGTACCGCGAGGCGCAGTACCGCCGCGCCGGGCGCAGCGGCCTGCTGCTGCCGCCCGTCTCGCTGGGCCTGTGGCAGAACTTCGGCGAGGACCGCCCCCTGGACCTCGCCCGCGCCGTGCTGCGCCGCGCCTTCGACCGCGGCGTGACCCACTTCGACCTGGCCAACAACTACGGCCCGCCCTACGGCGCCGCGGAGGAGGCGTTCGGGCGGGTGCTGCGCTCGGACCTGGCCCCGTACCGCGACGAGATCGTCGTGGCCAGCAAGGCCGGGTACGACATGTGGCCCGGCCCGTACGGCGACGGCGGGTCGCGCAAGTACCTCACCGCCTCCCTCGACGCCTCCCTGCGCCGCACCGGCCTGGAGCACGTCGACGTCTTCTACCACCACCGCCGCGACGTCGACACGCCGCTGGAGGAGACCGCCGGCGCCCTGGACGCCGCCGTGCGCGCCGGCAAGGCCCTGTACGTGGGGGTGTCCAACTACTCGCCCGAGGACGTCACCCGCGTCGCGGACCTGCTGCGGCAGCTGGGCACCCCGCTGACCCTCGTGCAGCCGCGCTACTCGATCTTCGACCGCCGCCCCGAGGGCGGTCTGGCCGAGGCCGCCGAGCGCGCCGGCGCCGGGCTGGCGGTGTTCTCCCCGCTGGCGCAGGGCCGGCTCACCGACCGCTACCTGCACGGCGTCCCGGAGGGCTCGCGCGCCACCCGCAGCGCCTACCTGTCCACCGCCGACGTGACCGAGGACGTCGTCGAGCGCGCCCGCGCGCTGAACGCCGTCGCCGCCGCCCGCGGGCAGAGCCTGGCGCAGCTGGCGCTGCGCTGGGTGCTGCGCGACCAGCGCACCACCACCGCGCTCGTCGGGGCCAGCAGCGTCGCCCAGCTCGACGCGAACCTCGACGCCCTGACCGGCCCCGACCTCGACGCCGGCGAGCTCGCCGAGATCGACCGGTACGCCCCGCCCGCCGGGTCCGCGCTGCCCGTCTGACCCGGGG
>NZ_JAAALM010000811.1 GCF_009906395.1 Kineococcus indalonis | reverse complement strand
GAGCCTAGGTCGTGCCCGCCGGGCCGCGGGCGCGGCTCAGCGGACCGGCGGGTGCCAGTCCACGACGGGCGCCAGGCCGCGCGCGACGAGCGCGGCGGGCACGGCGCCCGCCAGCCGCCCGGACAGGTCGCGCAGCCGCGCGCCGACGGGCCCGGAGGCCTGGGTGAGCCGGCCCACCGAGCGCGAGCGCGCCGCGATGCGCGTGGTGCGCGGCAGGCGCAGGCGGGTATAGCGCTCCAGGGCGCGCGGCAGGGCGCCGGGGGCGAGGGCCCCGCCGGCCACGGGTGCCGTGAGGACGGCGAGGGTGACGGCGTCCTCCAGCGCCAGGCAGCCGCCCTGGCCCAGCTCGGGGGTCATGGCGTGGGCGGCGTCGCCCAGCAGCGCGACCCGCCCGGCGTGGAAGCGCGGCAGGGGGGTCGCCAGCTCCAGCACGTCGTGGTGCAGCACGTCGCGGGCGGGCAGGCCGGCCAGCAGCTGCGGGATCGGCTCGTGCCAGCCGCCGAACCGGCGGCGCAGCTCCTGCGCCTCGTCCTCGGTGCGCACGCCCGGCGGCGCGGTGGCGGTGGCGTAGCAGTAGACCCGCCCGCCGGCCATCGGCACGATCGCGAAGCGCTGCCCGCCCGGTCCCCAGGTCTCCGAGCCGGCGGCGCCGGGCGGTGCGGGGGCCAGGAAGCGCCAGGCGGTGTACCCGGCGTAGGAGGGGCCCGGGTGGCCGGCGAACAGGGCGGTGCGCAGCGGGGAGGCGATGCCGTCGGCGGCGACGACGAGGTCGGCCTCGACGCGCTGCCCGCCGGCCAGGACGACGAGGGCGCGGGCACCGCCGTGCGGGTCGCCGGGTTCGACGCGGGCGACGGGGTCGGCCGGGTGCCGGCACCCCTCGGGCAGCAGGGCGGCCAGCAGGTCGGTCAGCTCCGAGCGGGCCAGGACCACCAGGGGGTCGCCGAAGCGCTCGCGCACGGCGTCGGCGACGTCGCTGCGGCCGATCCAGCGGCCGTCGGGGCGGCGGATGCCGCTGCCGGTGCCCAGCGCCGCGCGGCGCCGCACCTCGTCCCCGACGCCCAGGGCGTCCAGGGCGCGCAGCGCGTTGGGCCACAGGCTGATGCCGGCGCCGACGGGTTCGACGTCGGCGGCGCGCTCGTGCAGGTCGACGCGCCAGCCGGAGCGCGCCAGGCCCGCCGCCGCGGCCAGCCCGCC
>NZ_JAAALM010000810.1:813-1195 GCF_009906395.1 Kineococcus indalonis | reverse complement strand
TGGTGGGGGTGGTGGGGCTCACGGCGCGAGCCTGGCGGGCCGCTGCGCAGACCGTCCACGGGTCGGGACGGCGATCTCGTGATGTGGGACGAGGTGTCCGCTCAGCGCCCGGCGAGCACGTCGCGCACCGCCTCGCGCGCCGCCCGCGAGGCCCCCACCGTCGACGCCGAGGGCCCGTAGCCCACCAGGTGCAGGCGCGGCTCGCGCACCGCCCGCGTGCCCTCCACGAGGATCCCGCCGCCGGGTTCGCGCAGGTGCAGCGGGCGCAGGTGGTCCAGGACCGGCCGGAAGCCCGTCGCCCACAGGATCGCGTCGGCCGCCCGCTCCGAGCCGTCCGCCCAGCGCACCCCGTGCGGGAGCACGCGCGCGAACGGCGGGGGTG
>NZ_JAAALM010000810.1:0-803 GCF_009906395.1 Kineococcus indalonis | reverse complement strand
GCTCCGGGGTGAGCACCAGGCCGGTGGCCGAGACCACGCTGCCCGGCGGGCGGCCCGCCGCGACCCGCTCGGCCACGCGCGCCACCGCCGCCCGCCGCGCCTCCACGTCCAGCCCGCCGCTGCCGTCCGGCTCGACGAACACCGGCTCCTCGCGCGTGACCCACGTGGTGCCCGCCACGGCGCTGAGCTCCTCCAGGTGCTGCACGGCCGAGACGCCGCCGCCCACCACGACCACGTGCTGCCCGGCGAACCCCCCCGGGCCGCGGTAGTCGGCGGTGTGCAGCTGCCGGCCCAGGAAGTCGCCGGCGCCCGGGTAGTACGGCCGGAAGGGGCGGCGCCAGGTGCCCGTGGCGTTGACGACCGCGCGCGCCGCGAAGCTGGGGCCGTCGGTGGCCACCAGCAGCCGCGGCCCGGCCGCGCGCACCTCCCGCACCCGCAGCGGGCGCCGCACCGGCCGGCCCAGCGCCTCCTCGTAGGCGGCGAAGTACGCGGGCACCACCTCGGCGGCGGGCGCGGCGGGGTCCACCGGGCCCAGGGCCTCGCGCATCGACAGCCCCGGCAGGTCGTGCACGCCGTTGACGCGGGCCATCGTCAGCGCCGGCCAGCGGTGCCGCCACGCCCCGCCCGGGGCCTCCTCGGCGTCCAGCACGACGTAGCCGCGCCCGGGCGCCAGGCCCGCGCGCGCCAGGTGGTGGGCGGCGGCCAGGCCGCCCTGCCCGGCGCCGAGCACGGCGACGTCCACGGTCACCAGGGCCGGGCTCACCCGCAGCCCCGGCGCCCCGCGGTCCCCGCCGCCCCTCGCG
>NZ_JAAALM010000080.1 GCF_009906395.1 Kineococcus indalonis | reverse complement strand
GGCGGGTCCCGGCCGGGCGCCGCGCGCCGCGTCGAGGGGCGTGCCTCAGCCGCGGCCCCACAGGTCGAGCTCGTCGACGGTGACGGCGCGCCCGCCGGCCAGGGAGGCGTTGCCGGCGATGCCGACGGCGACGGCGCGCACGCCGTCGGTGTAGTCGGCCGCGGTGCCCAGCGGGTCGTCGCCGGGGCCGGTGAAGACGTCGCGCAGCAGCCGCTGGTCGCCGCCGCCGTGGCCCCCTGCGCCCTGCTCGATCGCCACCTCGCGGGCGGTGCCCCAGTGCTGCTGCACGAGCAGGCGCTCGGAGACGGGCCGGGCGTCGCGCGCGTCGCGCTGCTCGGGCACGGCGCTGGGGTCGATGCCGCCGCCGGGCGCGACGGCGCCGCGCTCGACGACGGTGAGCTCGGCGCGCCCGGCGGTGCCGTTGACGGCGACGGTGTAGCCCTCCCAGGGGGCGTGGGCGTTGAGGGAGTAGGACATGCTCGGCCCGCCGGCGTAGTCGACGACGAGGGAGAGGTTGTCCTCGACGTCGATCTCGCCGCTGAAGACGTCCTGGTCGCGCAGGTAGCCGTCGTGCTGCTCGTTGTCGAGGTAGAGGCGCTGCAGCAGCTCGTCGCCGCGCAGGTCGAGCTGGAAGGGGTCGCCGGGGTCGCCGCCGGTGCCGCGGGCCGGGCGCGGGCCCAGGCCGCGGGCGGCGGCGTTCCCCGGGCCGTAGAAGCGCAGCCCGCCGCTGGCGAACACGCGGCGCGGCTCGTCGTCGATCCACCAGTTGACGAGGTCG
Source organism: Kineococcus indalonis (assembly GCF_009906395.1). Classification (GTDB taxonomy): domain Bacteria; phylum Actinomycetota; class Actinomycetes; order Actinomycetales; family Kineococcaceae; genus Kineococcus; species Kineococcus indalonis. Next base: position 9,743 of record NZ_JAAALM010000080.1, on the reverse strand, counting down.
AAGTGGTGGGAGGCCTTGTGCACGAGCAGGCCGCCGGAGTCCTCCTTGCGCCGGTGCCAGCGGCGGAAGTAGTCGGCGCCGTGGGCGGTGTCCAGGACCCACTCGAAGTGCACGGAGGTGACGGTGCCGAGGGCGCCGGAGGCGATGACGCGCTTGAGGGCGGTGTTGCGCGGGGAGTAGCGGTAGTTGAACGTCATGACGACGGAGCGGCCCGTGCGCTCGACGGCCTCGACGATGCGCCGGGCGCCGTCGGCGTCGGTGGTCAGGGGCTTCTCCACGACGACGTCGGCGCCGGCGAGCAGGGAGCGGGCGACGAGGTCGGCGTGGGTGCGGTCCGGGGAGGTGACCACGACGCGGTCCAGCCCGTGCTCGGCGACCACGCGCTCGAGGTCGTCGGGGTGGAAGACGACGGGGTGCGCCCCGGCGGCCTCGGCGGCGGCGCGGTGGAACTCCGCCCGGCCGGGGTTGGTGTCGCCGAGCGCGACGAGCCGCGCGTCGTCGGAGTGCGCGCCGGTCATCGCGCCCGCGTACATGCGGGCCCGCGAGCCGCACCCCACCAGGCCGTAGCGGCGCTGCGCCATCGTCTCCCCCTCGAGCCGTGAAAGCCCTTTCCCGACGGTGACCCTAGGCTCCTCCCGGAACCGCCGTCAACGACGAGGAGGACCGGTGCCCCACCCCGAGCCCACACCCGAGCGCGCACCCGAGCACGCACCCGCGGTGCTCGCCGCCACCCCGCCGATGGGCTGGAACAGCTGGGACTGCTTCGGCACCACCGTCACCGAGGCCGAGGTGCTGGCCAACGCCGACCACCTCGCCGAGCACCTGCTGCCGCACGGCTGGGACACCGTCGTGGTGGACATCCAGTGGTACGAGCCGGTGACGCGGGCCGGCGGGTACCGCCCGGTGTCCGACCCGGTGCTCGACGCGCACGGCCGGCAGCTGCCGGCCCCCAACCGCTTCCCCTCCGCCGCCGGCGGGGCCGGTTTCGCGCCGCTGGCCGCGGCCGTGCACGAGCGCGGCCTGCGCTTCGGCCTGCACGTCATGCGCGGGATCCCCCGCAGGGCCGTGGAGCTGGACCTGCCGGTGCTGGGCACGGACGCCACCGCCCGCGACATCGCGGTGCCCGACGACGACTGCGCCTGGAACCCCGACGACGTCGGGGTGGACCTGGACCACCCCGCGGGGCAGGCCTGGTACGACGCGCAGGTCGCGCAGTTCGCCGCCTGGGGCGTGGACTACCTCAAGCTCGACGACGTCCTGCACCCGTACCACGAGCGCGACGTCGCCGCCTACGCCACCGCGATCCGCCGCAGCGGCCGCCCGATCGTGCTGTCCACCTCCCCCGGGCGGCGCCTGTCGCTGGCGCGCGCGGCGCACCTGCGCGCCCACGCGCAGGTCTGGCGGGTCAGCGACGACCTGTGGGACCGGTGGGAGGACGTGCGCGAGCAGTTCCAGCGCGCCGCGCGGTGGGCGCCGCTGCAGGGCCCCGGCGGCTGGGCCGACCTGGACATGCTGCCCCTGGGGCGCATCGGCATCCGCGCCGAGCGCGGCGAGGACCGCCTCAGCCGCCTCACCCTCGACGAGCAGCGCACGATGGTGACGCTGTGGTGCGTGGCCCGCTCCCCGCTGATGCTCGGCGGGCACCTGCCCGACACCCCGCCGGAGACCCACGCGCTGCTGACGAACGACGCGGTGCTGGAGGTGCTGCGCACCAGCTCCGGCAACCGCGAGGTGGTGCGCGACGAGGACCTGGTGGTGTGGACCGCCGACCTGCCCGGCGGCACCTGCGCGGCGGTGTTCTGGATCGGCGAGGGACCCAGCGGGCCGCTGCGGCTGAGCGCCGGCGACCTCGGGACCGGTCCGCTGGGCGCGGTGCGGGACCTGTGGTCCGGGGAGGGGGTCGCGTGCACCGCGGAGGCGGTGGAGCTGGAGGTCCCCGCGCACGGGACCCGGCTGCTCCTGCTGAGCCCCGCGGGCTGACGGCCCACCGGCTGAGGGCCCACCGGGGGCCCTCAGCCGGCGGGGGCGCGGCTCAGACCAGGCCGTGCGCGTGCATCGCCTCCGCCACGCGCAGGAAACCGGCCACGTTCGCGCCCACGACGAGGTCGCCGGGTGAGCCGTACTCCTCGGCGGCTTCGGCGCAGCGGGCGTGCACGTCGTGCATGATGCGCTCCAGCCGGGCCTCGGTGTGCTCGAAGGTCCAGCTGTCGCGCGAGGCGTTCTGCTGCATCTCGAGCGCGGAGGTGGCCACCCCGCCGGCGTTGGCGGCCTTGCCGGGCCCGAAGGCGGTGCCGGCGCTGCGGAACACCTGCACCGCCTCGGGCGTGGAGGGCATGTTGGCGCCCTCGGAGACGGCGATGCAGCCGCCGCGCACCAGCCGGGCGGCCGCCTCGCCGTCCAGCTCGTTCTGCGTGGCCGACGGCACGGCCACCTCGCACGGGACGTCCCACACGGAACCGCCGGCCACGTGGCGGGCCGAGCGCACGCGCTCGGCGTAGTCGCTCAGGCGCCCCCGCTCGACCTCCTTGACCTGCTTGAGCACCTCCAGGTCCAGGCCGCCCTCGTCGACGACGTACCCGGCGGAGTCGGAGCAGGCGATCACCCGAGCCCCCAGCTGCTCGGCCTTCTCCACGGCGTACAGGGCGACGTTGCCCGAGCCGGAGACGACGACGGTGCGCCCCTCCAGGGACGTGCCCCGGGCGGTGAGCATCTCGGAGGCGAAGAACGCGGCGCCGTAGCCGGTGGCCTCGGTGCGCACCCGCGCCCCGCCCCAGGTGAGGCCCTTGCCGGTGAGGACGCCGGACTCGTAGCGGTTGGTGATGCGCTTGTACTGCCCGAACAGGTAGCCGATCTCGCGCCCGCCGACGCCGATGTCGCCGGCCGGCACGTCGGTGTGCTCACCGAGGTGCCGGTACAGCTCCGTCATGAACGACTGGCAGAACCTCATGACCTCCCCGTCGGAGCGGCCCTTGGGGTCGAAGTCCGCCCCGCCCTTGCCGCCGCCGATGGGCATCCCGGTGAGCGCGTTCTTGAACACCTGCTCGAACCCCAGGAACTTGACGATGCCGAGGTAGACCGAGGGGTGGAAGCGCAGCCCGCCCTTGTACGGCCCCAGCGCGGAGTTGAACTCCACCCGGAAGCCCCGGTTGATCTGCACCTCGCCGCGGTCGTCCTGCCAGGGGACGCGGAAGATGACCTGCCGCTCCGGCTCGCAGATGCGCTCGATGGTCTTCAGCTCGGTGTACTCCGGGTGGCGCGCCAGGACCGGCCCGAGGGACTCCAGCACCTCGCGCACGGCCTGGTGGAACTCCTCCTCGGCGGGGTTGCGGCGGACGACGTCCTCGTAGATCGCCTCGACGAGGGGTGCGACGGTGCGGGTCACGGCGGTGCTGCCTCCTGCCACGGTGCTGGACGGTGCTCCGCCGCGCGCTCGACGGGTCGACGCGAGCCTAGTGGAGCCGGTGCGGCGCGTCCGGGTCGCGCCCGGGGGCCCGCAGCACGGCCCGGCGGATCGGCTCGCAGCCGGTGCAGCGGCACAGGTTCGAGGTCAGCAGGCGCCGCAGCCGCTCGGGGTCGTCGACCACGGCGGGGTCCTGCTCCAGCGCCGTCTGCGCGAGCACCAGGAAACCCGGGGTGCAGAAACCGCACTGCAGGGCGTGCTCGGCGGAGAACGCCCGCTGCAGCGGGTTCAGCCCCTCGGCGCCCTCGCCGTCGGCGAGGTCCTCCACGGTGCGCACCGCGCGGCCCTCGCAGGGGACGGCCAGCACCAGGCACGAGCGCACTGCGCGCCCGTCGAGGGAGACGGTGCACGACCCGCACACGCTCTGCTCGCACGCCAGGTGGGTGCTCGTGAGGCTCACCGCGCCGCACGGCGGCGGGCCAGGTCGACCAGCTCGCCGGCGGCCAGGTGCAGGGCGGCGCCACCCGTCTGCAGGGAGCGGCTGCCGAAGCTGCCGACGCCGCTGGCGGCCTCGGCGGTGTCGGCGGCGACGCGGGCCAGGGCGGTCTCGCGGCCCTGCCCGGTGGAGGAGGTGCCGCAGCGCGCGACGAACGTGCCGTCCGTCAGGGCCTCCCCGCTGCCGAACTCGCGCAGCATCGGCCCTTCCCCGCCGGAGCGCTCCACGTAGCTGCAGAAGCCGATGCCGACCGGGCGCTGCCCGGCGCGCCCGAAGTTCCTGCGGCGCAGCTCCACGGGGTCGACCCCGAGGCGGCGGGGTCGACGAGGGCGGGCAGCGGCTCGATCCGGTGCCGCACCGCGTCGACGCCGTCCTCGGCGCGGTAGCGGTCGTCGGCCAGCACCACGGCGAGGGGCTGGCCGACGTGGCGCACCCTGCCCACCGCCAGCGAGGGCCAGTCGCACCCCTCGGCGTCACCTGGCTGGCCGAACGGCGGCACCACCGGCAGGCCCGGCAGGTCCCGGGCGGCCCAGGCCCCCAGCACGCCGGGCACGCCGCGGGCCGCGGAGACGTCCACGTCGACGAGCACGCCGTGCGCGACGGGGCTGCGCACGAACGCGGCGTCCAGCAGCCGCGGCAGGGGCACGTCGGCGACGTGACGGCCGGCTCCGCGCAGCAGCCGCAGGTCCTCGCGGCGCGTCAGCTCGACGGTCACCGCTCCAGTGCACACCCGGGGTGCGCCCCGCACCACCCGGCCGGAGCGGCCGGAGCGGTCCTCGGGGCGGTCCTTGCGGCGGCCGCGGGCGCGGTGCCACGATCACCGCCGCAGTCACCGTCGAGGAGGCCGGCATGTCCGAGGACCGCGACACCCGCAGCTCCGTGCTGGAGCGCTTCCCCACCAGGCACCTGCCCGCCCCGCAGCTGCGCGACCTGCCCCCGGGGCCGCCGCGGCTGCTGCCGGTGCTCGGGCCGGGCGTGGTCGCCGCCGGCGTGGGGCTGGCCAGCGGGGAGTTCATCCTCTACCCCTACATCGCCTCCCAGGTGGGGTTGGTGTTCGTCTGGGCGGCGCTGGTGGGCCTGGTGACGCAGTTCTTCATCAACATGGAGATCGAGCGGTACACCCTGGCCACCGGCGAGACGGCGCTGACCGGCTTCAGCCGCTTCTGGAAGCACTGGGGCCTGGTGTTCGCGCTCCTGGCGTACTTCGCCAACCTGTGGCCGGGGTGGGTGACCAGTTCCGCGACCCTGCTCACCTACCTCGTCGGCGGCAGCGTCACCCCCATCGCCATCGTCATGCTCGTCGTCATCGGGGCGGTCTTGACCCTGGCGCCGGTGGTCTACACGGCGCTGGAGCGCATCGAGACGTTCAAGGTCGTGGCCGTCCTGGTCCTCGTCGTCATCGGCGCGACGTTCGCCATCGACGCCGGGGCGTGGGGCGACGTGCCGGACATCGTCACGCGGGCCACCGTGCCCTCCGAGCTGGGGTTCGCCCTGCTCACCGGGGCGCTGGCGTTCGCCGGTGCCGGCGGCGGGCAGAACCTCTGCCAGAGCAACTGGATCCGCGACAAGGGCTTCGGCATGGGCGCCTACGTGCCGCGCATCGTCAGCCCGGTCACCGGCAAGCCGGAGGCCGCCCCCAGCACCGGGTACGCCTTCGAGCCCACCGAGGGCAACCTGGCGCACTGGCGGCGCTGGTGGCGCGTGGCGAACACCGAGCAGCTCGTCACGTTCGTCCTCATCACGTTCATCACCATCACCTTCACCTCCCTGCTCGCCTACGCGACGGTGTTCGGCCGCCCGGACCTGGCCAACGACATCTCCTTCGTGCAGACGGAGGGCGAGGTCCTCAAGGACGTCGTCGGGGACTGGTTCGGCACCCTCTTCTGGGTCGTCGGGGTGATCTCGCTGTTCGCCGCGGCGCTGGGCATCGTGGACTACACCAGCCGCCTGGGTGCGGACGTGCTGCGCGTGAGCTACCTCAAGCGCACCTCGGAGAGCAAGGTCTACTTCGTCCTGGTGTGGGGCCTGGTCCTCTTCGGCTGCGTGGTGCTGCTGGTCGGGCTGACCGCGCCGCTGGTGCTGCTGGTCATCTCCGCCGTCGTCGGCGGGTTCATGATGTTCATCTACTCCGGCCTGCTGCTGCTGCTCAACCGCCGGGTGCTGCCCGCTCCGCTGCGGCCGCGCGGGGTGCGCGTCGCGGTGCTGGTGTGGGCGGTGCTGCTCTTCGGCACCCTGTCGGTGCTGACGTTCAACCAGCAGGTCCAGCGGCTGCTGGGCTGAGCACCGGGCTCAGGCGGGCGCGAGGAACGCCCGCGCGGGCGCGCCGTCGGAGCCGGGCAGCAGCAGCGGCAGGCACGTGAAGGCGTAGCGGCCGGGGGCGGCGGCGCGCAGGTCCAGGGCCTCCACGACGACGACGCCGGCGCGCAGCAGCACCTCGTGGGCGGGGGCGGGGTCGTCGAACGGGGCGATGGACAGGTAGTCGATGCCCACCAGGCGCACGCCGCGCTCGACGAGGACGGCCGCCCCGTCCCCGGTCAGGGCCGGGAACCGCTCGCTGAAGGCGGGCCCGTCCCACAGCGCGCCGCCGCGGGTGCGCAGCAGGACCCGCTCGGTGCCCGCGGGGAACCGCAGGGCGCGCACCGCGGCCGCGTCGAGGTGCCCCACGGCGCCGGTGGCGTCGACGTGGGTGCCGCAGTGCGCCGAGCAGGTCAGCCGCGAGACGTTCACGCCGTCCTGCGCCAGCGACTGGTGGCGCTGCACGACGAGCTCGGTGTCCCCGGGGTACAGCGGGACCCGGCCGGGCACGAGCGGCACGGTGACGTCGATCAGCTGCCGGTCCACGGCCACCCCCTCGGTGCGGCGGTCCCTCAGACGACGACGTCGACCGTGTAGTCGGTGTCGGCGAAGCCCAGCCGGCCCAGCGCCTCGACGACCTCCTCGCGGGCCAGCCGCTCCGCCTGCGCGTCGCCCTCGGCGTCGACCCGCAGGTGCGCGGTGAGGCCGGAGCCGTCGTCGGTGCGGGTCACCGGCCCGCCGGGGTCGGCCACGGTGGCCAGGTCCGGCAGCGCCTCGCGCAGCCGGTCCACCAGGTCCGCGGAACGCTCGCGGTCCTCCGGGCGCACGAGGGAGACGTCCACTGTCACGGGTCGCACGGTCATGCCCCCACCGTGCCGCAGCACCCGGCGCCGCGCGCGCCGGGAACGCGGCACCGGCCCCGCCCGTCGAGCACGGTGGGGGCCGGCCGGCGGCCCGGGACGGGGAGGACGAGATGGGGCTGCGCGACCTCGCGGCGCGGTTCGGCGCCGGGGCGGCGTCGGTGGACACGGTGCTGGAGCGGGACGTGGCCCGGCCGGGCGGCCCGGTCGCCGGCCGGGTCGTCGTGGTGGGCGGTGCGGTGGCCCAGGACGTGCAGGAGGTCGTCGTCGCCCTGCAGGCCCGGGTGGAGGTGGAGAGCGGCGACTCCGAGTGGCGCGAGGACGTCGTCTTCGCCCGCGCCCGCGTCGGCGGCGGCTTCACCACCGCGCCCGGCGAGCGCGCGGAGCTGCCGTTCTCGCTGCTGCTGCCGTGGCAGACGCCGGTCACCGCGATCGGCGGGTGGCACCTGCGCGGGGTGCACGTCGGGGTGGTCACCAGGCTCGTCGTCGCCGGCGCGGTGGACCCCGGCGACCTGGACGCGCTGACGGTGGCGCCGCTGCCGGTGCAGCAGGCGGTGGTGGACGCGCTGGGCTCGCTGGGCTGGCGCTTCAAGAGCGCCGACGTGGAGAAGGGCCGCGTGCGCGGCTCCGAGCTGCCCTTCCACCAGGAGCTGGAGTTCGCCCCGCCCCGGCACGTGCGCGGGGTGAACGAGCTGGAGGTGACGTTCCTGGCCGACCCGCACGGCGTGGACGTGGTGCTGGAGGCCGACCGCCGCGGCGGGCTGCTCACCGAGGGCCGCGACGTGGTGAGCCGGCTGCGCCTGTCGCACGCCGACACCGACCGCGCCCGGGTGGCCGGCGCCCTGGAGGCCGCCGTGCGCGAGCTGGGCTCGCGCCGCGGCTGGGGCTGGTGAGCCGCTGACGCGCCGCTGCGCCGACGAGGGGCTGACGAGGGGCTGACGACGGCCGGCCCGCGACCTGGTGGTCGCGGGCCGGCCGTGGCGGTGCGGGGTTCAGGCGGTGACGACCACGGGCACGATCATCGGGCGCCGGCGGTGCTTCTGGCTGACCCAGGAGCCCACCGTGCGCCGCACGATCTGCTGCAGCTGGTAGGTGTCCACGCCGCCGGTGGTGGCCTCGTTGAGCGCGGCCTCCACCTTGGACCGGATGCCGGCGAAGCGGTCGTCGCCGTCGCCGATGAAGCCGCGGGCGTTGAACTCCGGGCCGGAGACGACCTTGCCGGTGACGGAGTCCACCGCGACGAAGATGGAGATGAACCCCTCCTCGCCGAGGATGCGGCGGTCCTTCAGGTCGGCCTCGGTGATCTCCCCGACGCTGGAGCCGTCGACGTAGACGTACCCCACGGGGACCGCACCGGTGATGCTCGCCCTGCCGTCGACGAGGTCGACGACCACGCCGTCCTCGGCGATGACGACGCGGTCGCGCGGCACGCCCGTCTTCACGGCCAGCTCGGCGTTGGCGACCATGTGGCGGTACTCGCCGTGCACCGGCATGACGTTGCGCGGCTTGAGGATGTTGTAGCAGTAGAGCAGCTCCCCGGCGCTGGCGTGCCCGGAGACGTGGATCTTCGCGCTCTGCTGGTGCACCACGTTCGCGCCCAGGCGGATCAGGCCGTTGATGACGCGGAAGACCGCGTTCTCGTTGCCCGGGATCAGGGAGCTGGCCATCACGACGGTGTCGCCGGCGTTGATGGACACGCGGTGGTCGCGGTTGGCCATGCGCGAGAGCGCCGCCATCGGCTCGCCCTGCGAGCCGGTGCACATCAGCACCACGCGGTCGTCGGGCAGGTCGTCGACCTGCTTGAGGTCGATGAGCACCCCCGGCGGGACCTCCAGGTAGCCCAGGTCGGCGGCGATGCCCATGTTGCGCACCATCGAGCGGCCCACGAAGGCGACGCGGCGGCCGTGCGCGTCGGCGGCGTTGAGCACCTGCTGCACGCGGTGCACGTGGCTGGAGAAGGAGGCGACGACGATGCGCCGCTCGGCGCGGCCGAACAGCTGCTCCAGGACCGGGCCGATGTCGCGCTCGGGGGCGGTGAACCCGGGCACCTCGGCGTTGGTGGAGTCCACGCAGAACAGGTCCACGCCCTCGTCGCCCAGGCGCGCGAAGGCGTTGAGGTCGGTGATGCGCCCGTCCAGCGGCAGCTGGTCCATCTTGAAGTCGCCGGTGTGCAGCAGCAGGCCGGCGTCGGTGCGCACGGCGACCGCGAGCGCGTCCGGGATGGAGTGGTTCACCGCGATGAACTCGCAGGAGAACGGCCCCAGCTGCTCGGTCTGGCCCTCCTTGACCCCCAGGGTGTAGGGGCGGATGCGGTGCTCCTTGAGCTTGGCCTCGACCAGGGCCAGCGTCAGCTGCGAGCCCACCAGCGGGATGTCGGGCCGCGAGCGCAGCAGGTACGGCACGGCCCCGATGTGGTCCTCGTGGCCGTGGGTGAGCACGAGCGCGACGACGTCGTCGAGGCGGTCGGCGATGGGGGCGAAGTCCGGCAGGATCAGGTCGACGCCGGGCTGGTGCTCCTCGGGGAAGAGCACCCCGCAGTCGATGATCAGCAGCTTGCCGCGGTGCTCGAGCACCGTCATGTTGCGCCCGACCTCGCCCAGCCCGCCGAGGCCGACGACGCGCAGGGCGCCGTCCGGCAGCGGCGGCGGGGCGGACAGCTCGGGGTGGGGGTGGCTCATGCGGCTCCTCCTGC
>NZ_JAAALM010000809.1 GCF_009906395.1 Kineococcus indalonis | reverse complement strand
CACCACCGTGCAGCGCAACCCCGTCGGCCTGGACCTCGACGCGTGCAGCGCGGTGGCGAGCAGGACGGTGGGCAGCAGCGCGGTGGGCAGCACGGCGCGCGCCGCGCCGGGGCCCGCGCTCACGGGCTCACCGGCGCGCACGGCTGCACGGCCAGGCCCTCCAGGTCGAGCGGCCCGCCGTCGCGGGTGGCGGTGGTGCAGGTCACCGTGAACACGTCGCCGGCGCTCAGGTACCCGGAGACGTGCCGGCCGTTCCACACGAACGCGGAGCCCGCCAGGCGCCCGGCGCACAGGAACACCTCCAGCCCGGTGCCGTTGCGCTGGAACGTGACGCCGGTGGCGTCGAGGTGGCCGTCGGTGCTGCAGGACACGCCGTGGGAGGTGTTGCGGCGCACCAGCACGTCGCGCAGGACGAGGCCGTCGCGGGGCACGGCGGCGGCGTACAGGCCGGTGCCGTTGCGCTCGGCGGTGGAGTCCTCCACGAGCAGGCGCCCGCCGCCGTAGGCGCCGGCGCCGCGCACGTTGCCGCTCAGCCGCGTGCGCTGCAGCGTCAGCGCGACGCCCTCCAGCGCCTCGGCGCCGTGGCCGTTGCCCCGCAGGTGGACGTCGCGCACCGCCGCGCGCAGCACGGCGTCGGCGTAGGGCTCCTGCAGGTCCTCCGGCGCGGTGACGTCGGCCCGGCCGGACACGCCCGCGCCCCAGCCGCTGATGCGCCCGCCGCGCACCACGACGCCGTCGGCGGCCACCCGCACGCCGGTCGGGCCGCTCTCGACGGAGCCGTCGCCGCGTCCGGGACCGGTGAGGGCGTGGCCGTTGAGGTTCAGCTCGACCCCGTCCGCGGCCAGGGTCAGGCCCCGCCCGTCGGGGCACACGACGTCCGCGGCCAGGCGCACGCTGGTGGTGAGCACCGCCCCGCACGGCACGGTCGCGGCGCGCGGCGGGGCGGCGGGGCGCGGTGGAGCGGCGGAGGCGCCGGGCGCCAGGCCGGCGCAGAGGATCGCGGTGGCTGCGGTGGCTGCGGTGCCGTGTCGCATGGCGACCTTCTCCGGTCAGGACGTCCTCGTCCCCGCCAGCGTAGTCCCGGCGCGTGCGCGGTGCTGGTGCGCGCGCGGTGCTGGTGCGCGCGCGGCGGCGGTGGGACAGTGGCGGGGCGGGCGCGGGCCACCTCGAGGACGAGCGGCGGGCGCCCCTCCCGGA
>NZ_JAAALM010000808.1 GCF_009906395.1 Kineococcus indalonis | reverse complement strand
AGCCACCGCCCTGGCGCTGCCGCTGGAACCGCAGCCGGCCAGCAGCAGCGCCGCCGAACCGGCGGCCCCGGCCAGCGCCCCCGCCGCCCCGGCCACCCGCACGATCAGCACCGAGCAGGGCGAGATCACCGTGCCCGGCGACCCGCAGCGCATCGTCGTGCTCTCCGGCGGCCTGGCCGGTTACCTGTTCGCCCTGGACGCCCCGGTCGTCGCCACCGACACCCGCGTCCTGGGCGTCACCGACCTGGAGGGCGGGTTCCCGCCCTCGTGGGCGGCCCGGGCCCGCGAGCAGGGCACCACCGCGCTGCCGGCCGGCGAGCAGCTGAACGTCGAAGCCGTCGCCGCGGCGCAGCCGGACCTCATCATCGGCGGCGGGCAGGGCATCACGGCCGTGCAGGCGCAGGAGGACTACGACGCCCTCAGCGCGATCGCGCCGACGGTGCTGGTGCCCGCCCGCACCACCGCCTGGCAGGACCAGCTGGAGGCCGTCGCCGAGGCTGCCGGGCGCAGCGGGGACGTCGAGCGGCTGACCGGCGCCTACGAGGAGGAGGTCGCCGCCGTCGCCGCCGCGATCACCCCTCCCGAGGGCGCCACGGTGTTCCTGCTCTCCCTGCCCAACGGCAAGCCCTACCTGGTCCCCGCCGACGCCGCGCTGCCCGCGCTCACCGCCGAGGTCGGCCTCACCCCCGACGACGTCGTCACCAAGGCGGGCGACCCGCAGCTGTACGGCAGCGGCGACTCCTTCGAGGTCGGCCCGGAGCTGCTGGCCGGCGTCGCGGACGCGCCCAACGCCTTCGTGATCGACCTCGGCGGCCGCGGCCTGGAGGAGTTGAAGGCCGACCCGCTGTACGCCGCGCTGCCCTCCTTCGCCGCCGGCCGGGTGTGGGAACTGCCCGCCACCAGCTACCGGCCCGACCACGACGGGGCGCTGGGCGCCCTGCGGGCCCTGGAGGAGCTCTTCGGCGCCTGAGCGCCGAGCGCCGCGGCGGGTCCCGGCGTCGGCGGGGCGATCGGTGAGCGCCACGAGGCCCTGGGCGGTGCCGCGGGGTTCCTGGGCCGGCCCACCAGCGGCGAGGTCCGCACGCCCGACGGGCGCGGTGCCCGCGGCGACTTCGAGGGCGGCTCGATCCACTGGTCCCCGCGCACCGGTGCCCACGCGGTGCGCGGGGAGATCCGGCAGGAGCACGGCTGCCTGGAC
>NZ_JAAALM010000807.1 GCF_009906395.1 Kineococcus indalonis | reverse complement strand
CTGCCGGTCAGCCACGGCGCCCCGCGCGGGCGATCGGCTCCGCTTGGATGTCAACCGTGACCGCCTGCCGCTCGTCCTACCGGTGTGGAGATGCTCAGAGCGCGGCGCGCCGTGGCTGACCGGCAGGTCGGCCGGGGCCCCGCCGTCGCGCCCGCGGGCGGCGCCGGCACGGACGGGGAGGACCCCCGCACGTGGGACGCCGACACGGCCGTGACCGTCCTGTACGGCGCGCACTGGCGCCGCCTGGTGGCGCTGGCCGCGGAGTTCACCGGGGAGACGGCCACCGCCGAGGAGGTCGTGCAGGAGGCGTTCGTGGCGCTGCACCGCCGCTGGCGGCGCCTGGACGACCGCGCCTCCGCGGTGGCGTACCTGCGGCAGGCGGTGGTCAACGGCGCGCGCGACGTGCTGCGCCACCGCGCCGTCGTCGAGCGCCGGCGCCCGCTGCCCGACCCCTCGCCGGAGGGGCCGGAGGAGCGGGCGGTGCGCTCGGCGGAGCACCGCGGCGTGCTGGCCGCGCTGGACGCGCTGCCGGGCCGGCAGCGGGAGGTCCTGGTGCTGCGCTACTCCGCCGAGATGTCCGAGCAGGACATCGCCGAGGCCCTGGGCATCAGCCGCGGGGCCGTCAAGACGCACGCGCACCGCGGTCTGGCGGCCCTGCGCGCCGGCCTGAGCCGCCAGGAGGAGACCCCGTGAACCACGACGACCACCGCGAGACCCGCGACCCCGGCGACCCCGCGGGCGCGGGTCCGGCCGGCGCCGGGCCGCTGCCGGACCCCGCCACCGACCCCGCGGCGCGCGCCCTGCGCGACGCCCTGGCCGCCCGCGCCGACGCGACGCTGCCCGCCGACCGCCTCGAGGAGATCCGCATGAGCACCACCGCCCGCCGCCGCTCCACCCGCGCCTGGACCGCCGTCGCCACCGCCGCCGCGGTCGTCGTCGTGGGCGGGGGCACCGCCCTGGCCCTGACCCGCGGCGACGGCACCTCGGTGCGCACCGTGGCCTCGCAGACCTCCGGGCCCGTCGCCGCCGACCCGGCCACCACCCCCGCGCCCGCACCGGCGAGCAGCGCGCCGGCGCCCGAGGAGCCCTCGGGCGCGCCCGCGCCCGCCACGTCCTCCCCGGCGGCGGCGCCGAGCACGACCGCCCCCCCGCCCGCGTCGAGCGCACCGGCCCCCGCGACGGGCGGGGGGGCGGTCGTGCTC
>NZ_JAAALM010000806.1 GCF_009906395.1 Kineococcus indalonis | reverse complement strand
GACCTGCTGTCCTCCGACGCGCGGGGCGGCGCCGCGGGGTCAGGCCTGCCCGAAGGCCGCCTCCCACGGGCGCAGCAGCACCGCCCGCGCGTCGGAGGACAGCAGGTCGGCGACCACCTCGGCGTGCACGACGCCGCTGACGACGTTCCACAGCCCGCTCGCGCCGTCGGCGGCGTCCAGCCCGCCGGCGCGGAAGGCGCGCACCGCGAGCAGCTGCGCCACCGCGGCCGTGCGCACGCGGCCCGACAGGTGCACCGCCCAGGAGGCGTCGTGCACCGCGCCCGCCCACTCCCCGCCGCTGGGGCGGTGCGAGCCGGACACCGCGCGCAGGCACGCGCGGTCGGTGCCGTCCAGGCGGGCCAGGCGCTCCAGCACCGCGCGCACCCCCTCCTGCGCGGGGCCGAGGTCCTGCGGGGACTCCGGCAGCGGCGCCAGGTCGCGCGCGGCCTGCAGGTACGGGCGGGCCAGCACCCGGCGCACGCCGTCGGGGAGGCGCTCGCCCAGGTAGGCGGACACGGCGGCGTCGGCGAGCACGTCCCCGGCCCGGCCGGCGGACTCGGTGCGCAGGCGCGGGCCGCCGTCCAGCGGCGCGCTCCACGTCCAGTCGAAGACGTCGTGGTGCACCAGGCGCACCAGGGCGTCGGCGTCGGCGATGGGCGAGCCCTGCAGGACGCGCAGCACCCCCTTCTCCACGCGCGGGCCGGCGACCTCGTCGGCGAAGACGCCCTCGGCCAGGCCGGTGGCGACCTGGTCGAGCACGTCGGTGATCTGCGGCACCGCGTCGGCGGCCCGGCGCACCTCGTGCCAGGCGCCCGCGCGCGCGTCGGCGTCGTGGTGGGCGGCGAGCACGTCGATCTCGCGCGGGCCGCAGTCCAGGGCGCGCAGCAGGACCTCGGCGGCGGAGTCGCCCGCGGGCAGGCGGACCAGGTCGAAGCCGAGCACCGGTGAGCTCACGAGCGAGTAGTGCATGGTGGTCGTGCCTCCCGGGCCGTGCGCCGCCGCGCCGCCCGGGCGGGCGGTGCGTCTGACCACCCTGGACCGGGCGGTGTCCCGACACACTGGCACCGCGTGTCGGCCTCCGCCATGCACCGTCACGCGGACGGGTGCGTCGGGGACCCCGGACGGTGCACGCTGCGCAGCCGCGCTGCTCCGTCCGGGGGGACGGGCGGGCGGTGCGGTCGTAACGTCGTGCCATGGCGGGCGG
>NZ_JAAALM010000805.1 GCF_009906395.1 Kineococcus indalonis | reverse complement strand
GGGTGCGCCGCCCCCGGCACCGTCCCGACCGTGGAGGAGTCGCGGCTGACGTCGCCGCTGGTGCCCGGCGGGGAGCCCGCCGCCCGGCAGTTCCTGCGCGCCGCGGGGTTCGACGCGCTCGTGGACGGGTTCTCCGAGCGGCTGTGCGCCGCGACCACCCTGGCCGGGGCCCTGGACGTGGTCCGCGCCGGCGGGCAGGAGCTGTGGGACACCGCCGTCGCCCGCGCCCAGGGACGCCTGGAGATCGGCACGATCGACCGCTACGACGACCGCCCGCTGTACTGGGCGCGCACCACGATGAGCGCGGCGGTCCGCGCGCTGCAGGCGGAGTACCTGACCAGCGGCCTGCAGCGCCAGGGGCTGCTGCACACCCTGGACCGCACCAGCCGCGGCATCTCCTCCGTGACCTGGTCCACCGAGGAACCCGGCGCCACCCGCGTGGTGATCAGCGGGTTCGACACCTACAGCCTCGACAGCAGCCTGCGGAACTCCAACCCCTCCGGGGCCACCGCCCTGCAGCTGGACGGGCGCACGGTGCCCACGCCCGCCGGACCGGTCACCGTCGAGGCCGTCGTGCTGCCGGTGAACTACACCGACTTCGACCAGGGCGTCGTGGAGGACGCCTTCGGCCCGGTCCTGCGCACCGGCGAGGACCGCACCGACATGATCATGACGATCAGCCAGACCGGCCGCGGGCGCATGGACGTCGAGCAGTGGGCGGCCAACGCCCGCGGCGGGTCCCCGGACAACAACCGCAACCAGCAGTTCGGGCCCGTCTCGCGGCCCTCGCACTGGCCGCAGCCGGCGGACTCGCCGGAGTGGATCGAGACGACCCTGCCGTACGAGGCGATGGTCGCCGCCGGCACCGGGCCGTGGCCGGTGCAGCTGAACGACGGGATCTGCGAGTGGCCCGCCGGGACCTGGCCGGACCCCACCGCGCTGCGCTGCGCCGACGACCCCTCGCCGGGCAGCACCGCCGGTTCCGGTCCCGGCGGCAGCTACCTGTCCAACGAGAGCATGTACCGCTCCAACCGGCTGCGGATCGGGATGCAGGCGTGGGACGTGCCCGGCGGGCACCTGCACGTCTCCGCCCTGGAGTACCCGCAGGACCCGGCCGCGCTCACCGACGCCGCGTTCGAGGCCGACCGCCGCGCCGTCGTGGACCAGACGGTCGCGCTGGTCACCGCCGCCGGTGCCGCCGTCCGCGCC
>NZ_JAAALM010000804.1 GCF_009906395.1 Kineococcus indalonis | reverse complement strand
GCGCAGGCCCGCCGCGCGCAGCTGCAGGCCGGCCAGGGCGCGCACGGCGCCCTCGTCGCCGCGCCGCCACGCGGCGACGGGCTCGGGGTGGGCGGCCAGCAGCTCCCCCGGGGTGCGCAGCGCCAGCGCCCGCAGGGCCAGCAGCTCGCGCCCGCCGGGGGTGGCGGCCAGGCGGCGCGCCTCGTCGGCGCGGCGCTGCCAGCGCAGGCGCGGCACCAGCCGCGCCAGCGTCACCAGCACCACCGGCACCGCGGCGGTGGCCACCCCCAGCACCGTCGCCAGGCGCAGCACGGCGTCCACCTGCTCCTGACCGGCGGCCGCCAGGGACGCGGCGCCCTCGGCCGCGCGCCGCAGCGGCCCGGCGAGCTCGTCGCCCACCAGGGGGACCCCCGCCGCGCCCTCCCCGGCGCCGCCGAGCTGGCGCGAGAGGTCCGCCGCCCCGCCGGCCACGCCGCGCGCGGGGTCGGCCAGCGCCGAGACGGCCGCGGCGACGGCGCGGCCCAGCAGCACCGAGGCGAGCACGAGCACCAGCCACACCGCGTCCGCGGCGAGCTGGCGGGCGCGCACGCCGGGCAGGTCCGCGTACCAGCGCAACGGTCCGCGCCCCTCAGCGCTCGCCGGCCAGCTCGCCGGCCAGCTCGCCGGCCAGCTCGCCGGCCAGCTGCGGCAGCACCTCGCCCAGCGGGGCGTCCACCCGCACGCCGGCCTTGGCGTCGCCGCGGGTGGGCCCGGAGTTCACGACCGCCACGGGGGTGCCGCGCTCGGCGGCGCGCAGCACGAACCGGTACCCGGACATCACGGTCAGCGAGGAACCCACGACGAGCAGGGCGCGCGCGCCGTGCACGAGCGCGAAGGAGGTCTCCACGCGCTCGCGCGGCACCGTCTCGCCGAAGAAGACGACGTCGGCCTTGAGGGCGTCGTGCCCGCAGCGCCGGCACGGCACCGTGCGGAAGCCCTCCAGCTGCTCGTCGGTGAGGTCGGCGTCGCCGTCGGGGTTCAGGGCGCGGAACTCGCGCACGCGCGCGTCGAAGCCCGGGTTGGCCTCGCGCAGCCGCACCGCGAGCTCGGCGCGCGGGGTCACCTCCCGGCAGTGCAGGCACACCACGCGGTCGAGGTCGCCGTGCAGCTGCACCACGCCCGTGCAGCCGGCGGCGGCCTCCAGGCCGTCGACGTTCTGGGTGATCACCCCGTCGAGAAGGCCGGCGCGCTG
>NZ_JAAALM010000803.1 GCF_009906395.1 Kineococcus indalonis | reverse complement strand
CCGCCCGCCCCACCGCCCGCCACGACCTGTGCGCGCTGGAGGAGATCCCCCCGGGGGAGGGCCGCGCCTTCGCCGTGGACGGGCAGCAGGTGGCGGTGTTCCGCCACCGCAGCGGCCGGGTCAGCGCCGTGCAGGCCGCCTGCCCGCACGCCGGCGGACCGCTGGCCGACGGGCAGGTCGACGAGCGGGTCGTCGTGTGCCCGCTGCACCTGAACGCGTTCGACCTCACCACGGGCGAGTCCACCAGCGGGCAGCCGCCGCTGGCCGTGCACCCGTGCTCGGTCGGCCCCGACGGCCGCGTGGGCGTGGAGCTGTGAACGGCGCCGGGCAGGGGCGCGCGCCCTACCCGCTGCACCTGGACCTCACCGGCCGGCGCGTCCTCGTCGCCGGCGGCGGCCCGGTCGCCGCCCGCCGCGCCGGCGACCTCGTGGCCGCCGGCGCCGACGTGCACGTCGTGGCGCCCGCGGTGTGCGAGGACCTGCGCGAGCTGCTGCCGGCGCTGACGTGGCACGAGCGCGAGGCGGTGGCCGCCGACGTCGAGGGCGCCTGGCTGGTGCACACCGCCACCGGCGACCGCGCCACCGACGACGCCCTGGCCGCGGCCGCCGAGGGGGCCCGCACCTGGTGCGTGCGCGCCGACGACGCCGGCGCCTCGGCCGCCTGGACGCCCGCGGTGGTGCGCCGCGAGGTCGCCGGCGCCGAGGTGACCGTCTCCGTCTCCGCCGGGCGCGACCCGCGCCGCGCGCGCGCCCTGAAGGAGTCCCTGGGGCGCTGGCTGGACACCGGCGCCGCCCCGCTGCGGCGCGGCGCGCGCGCCCCCGGCCGCGCCGGGCGCGTCACGCTCGTCGGCGGCGGGCCCGGCGAGACGGACCTGCTGACCCTGCGCGGGCGCCGGCGCCTGGCCGAGGCCGACCTCGTCGTCGTGGACCGCCTGGCCCCCACCGGGGTGCTGGCCGAGCTCGGCGAGGACGTGGAGGTCGTCGACGTCGGCAAGACCCCCGACCACCACCCGGTGCCGCAGGAGGGGATCAACCGCCTGCTCGTGGAGGCCGCCCGCACCGGCCGGCACGTCGTGCGCCTCAAGGGCGGCGACGGCTACGTGCTGGGCCGCGGCGGGGAGGAGGTGCTGGCCTGCCGCGAGGCCGGGGTGGAGGTGGAGGTCGTGCCCGGCGTCACCAGCGCCTTCGCGGTGCCCGCCGCCGCCGGCATCCCCGTCACCCAC
>NZ_JAAALM010000802.1 GCF_009906395.1 Kineococcus indalonis | reverse complement strand
CCGCCGTTGCGGTGCCCGCCCCTGCGGGGGGTTCGTGCCGGATGCGGTGCTCAGACCGCCGGCAGCGTGGAGGTGTCGATGACGAACCGGTAGCGCACGTCGGAGGCCACGACGCGCTCCCACGCCTCGTTGACCTGATCGGCGCTGATGACCTCGACCTGCGCGGCGATGCCGTGCTCGGCGCAGAAGTCCAGCATCTCCTGGGTCTCGGCGATGCCGCCGATGTTGGAGCCGGTGAGGCTGCGGCGGGCGGGGATCAGCGAGAACGCGCGCACCGACATCGGGTTCTCCGGGGCGCCCACCTCGACGAGCGTGCCGTTGCGGCGCAGCAGGCCCATGTAGGCGTCGAGGTCGAGGTTCGCGGAGACCGTGTTGATGATGAGGTCGAAGGAGCCGCGCAGCTCCTGGAACGTGTCGGGGTCGGAGGTGGCGTGGTAGGCGTGCGCGCCCAGGCGCAGGCCGTCCTCCTGCTTCTTCAGCGACTGCGACAGCACGGTGACCTCGCAGCCCTTGGCGGCGGCGATCTGCACGGCCATGTGGCCCAGGCCGCCGAGGCCGATGACGGCCACCTTGGTGCCCGGACCGGCGTTCCAGTGGTTCAGCGGGGAGTAGGTGGTGATGCCCGCGCACAGCAGCGGGGCCGCGACGTCCAGCCCGAGGCCGTCGGGGATGCGCAGGACGAAGTCCTCGTCCACGACGACCTGCTGGGAGTAGCCGCCGGCGGTGGGCCGGCCGTCGGCGGGGTCGGTGCCGCCGTAGGTGCCGACCATGCCCTGGATCTCGCCGTTGCCGGTGCAGTACTGCTCCTCGCCGTCGCGGCAGGCCTCGCACTCGCGGCAGGAGTTCACCATGCAGCCGACGCCGACGCGGTCGCCGACGGCGTGCTTGGTGACCTCCGAGCCGACCTCGGCGACGACGCCGGCGATCTCGTGGCCGACGACGATGGGCCAGGCCACCGGGCCCCACTCGCCGCGGGCGGTGTGGATGTCGGAGTGGCAGATGCCGGCGAACTTGATCTCGATGCGCACGTCCTTCGGGCCGACGTCGCGGCGCTCGACGGTGGTGGGCGCGAGCGGCTCGGTGGCCGAGGGGGCGGCGTAGGCGCTGACGGTGGTGGTCACGTGTCCTCCGTGGGGTTCTGGGGGGCTGTTCGGGTGTCCCGGGCGGTCCCGGGTGGCTGCGGGGGCCCCGGCGGGTGCCGGGGCCCCCGCAGCCACCCGGGAC
>NZ_JAAALM010000801.1 GCF_009906395.1 Kineococcus indalonis | reverse complement strand
CCCTCAGCGGGGGCGCTCGCGCGGCACCCACGCCGCCAGCCCCGCCGCGGCCGCCAGCGCCAGCAGCGCCACGCCGCCGCCGGCCACGGCCAGCCCGGCGGCCCCGGCGAGCGCGCCGACCAGGACCGGGCCGGCGGCCACGCCGCTGTCGGTGACCAGGCGCCAGGCGCCCAGGAACTGCGCGCGCCGCCCGGGCGGTGCGGCGTCGGCGCCCAGCGTCATCACCAGCCCGGCGCCCATCCCGTTGCCCAGCCCCATCAGCGCCCCCACCAGCGCGACGCCGCCGGCGGTGTGCGCCAGCGGCAGCAGCGCGTGCGCGGCGCCCAGCACGAGCATCGAGGGCACCCCCACCGCGCGGCGGCCGACGCGGTCCATCACCGCGCCCGCGGGGTAGGACAGCGCGGTGTCCACCGCCCCCGACAGGCCCACGACGAGGCTGGTGGCGGTGGCGTCCAGGCCGGTCTGCGCGCACCACAGCGGCAGCACGGTCTGGCGGGCCTGCCGCACCGCCTGCACCGCCAGGCCCGCCGCGCCCAGCGTGGCCAGCAGCCGGGCGTGCTCGCGGGCCACCGCCAGCACCCCGGCGCGCGGGCCCGTGCCCGCCGGGCCGTCCTCGTGCGGCGGCGGGTCGGGCAGGGCGAGCACGACGACGACCGCGGCGAGCACCGCCAGGCCCGCGACGGCGTAGGGGCCGGCCGGGCCGAGCAGGGCGCTGCCGCCGGCCCCGGCGAACGGCCCGGCGAACAGGCCGATGCGCCCCACCCCGCCCAGCGTGGACAGCGCGCGGGCGCGCACGTGCACGGGCGCGGCGGCCGTCAGGTACGACTGGCGCGCCAGCCCCCACACCCCGACCGCCAGGCCCAGCGCCAGCGCGCACAGCGCGAGCACGGCGACCGAGCGGGCCAGGGCAGCACCGGCCAGCGCCGCGGCCGAGACCGCCCCGGCCACGAGCATCGCGCGCCGCTCCCCCGCCCGGGCGGTCAGCGCCCCGGCCGGCAGGGCCGCGGCCACCTGCCCCACGCCCAGCAGCGCCACGACGAGGGCGGCCGCGGCGACGGGCGCGCCGACGTCGCGCGCGGTCAGCGGCAGCACCGGCAGCACGGCCCCCTGGCTGGTGCTGAACAGCGCCGCCGGGGCGTAGACGGCGCCCAGCGAGCGCCAGGAGCGCTCCCAGCCGGCGCTAGCCAGCGCGGCCCGCCCGGCGGGCGGGCGCGGCGGGGCGCGCGGGGG
>NZ_JAAALM010000800.1 GCF_009906395.1 Kineococcus indalonis | reverse complement strand
CGGGGGGACCGGCGGCGACGCTGGCGTCGGTCTCGCTCCGGGGGGGACGGGCGTCGACCGCGCCCCGACAGTAGGGCCACCACCCCCCTTCCGGGGGCCGATCGGGCGAAGATCCCCGCCGGGACCGGCACCGTCCTCCCCGCGGAGCACGCCGCGTGACGGGCGGGCCCGCGGGAGGCACGCACGGTGAGGACCCGGCGGGGCGCGGGGCGTCAGGCGCCGGTGGGGCGCCAGCGCGCCACCAGGGCCCGGTGGTCCGAGCCGCGCACCTGGCGCACGCTCGTGCCCACCACGCTCCACGCGGCCCCGTCGCCCAGGGCGTGGTCGATGGTGGCGCCCAGCACGGCGGGCACGTTCGCCGGCCAGGTGCCGCGCGCCCCGGTGCCGCCGGCCGAGCCGGCGTCCACGCAGCCGCCGGGCAGGTCCGCCAGGCCGGGGTGGTCCACGGTGGCGTTGAAGTCCCCCGCGGCCAGGGCGCCGGGGTGCTCGGCGCACCAGCGCGCCACCGCCGGCACCTCCCGCGCCCACTCCGCCAGCAGCCCGTGCACGGGGGCGCTGGTGTGCACGGCCGCCAGGGGCGGCCCCTCGCCGGAGACGGGCACGGCGGTGGCCACGCCCTTGCCGCCGGTCAGCTCCTGCGTCTGCCGGTACTCCCCCAGCGCGTCGGAGACCAGCAGGGCGGTGCCCTCGCGCGGGTCGTCGGCGTCGGCGGTGAAGAAGACCTGCACGCCGGTGCCGGTGGCGGCGCTGATGCGCCCGGCGACGTCGCGGGCGTACTCCGGCGTGGACTCCGGCAGGGAGACGGCCTGCGCGCCGGTGTCCACGGCCAGGGCGGCCACCGCGTCGCGGTCGGCGCCGGCGTGCAGCACGTTGGCGGCCAGGAACGTCACGTCGCCCGGGCGCGCCGCGGGCAGCTCCCCGGCCCCCAGGCCCCGCTGGGCGGTGACCACCAGGGAGGCGGCGGCCACGACGGCCAGCGCGGCGGCGGCCGGCAGCGCGCGCGGCCAGCGCCGGCCGGCCAGGCCGGTGGCGCCGGCGGCCACCGCCAGGCCCACGCCCAGCGGCACCCGGAAGGGCACCGCCCACACGAAGGGGCGGTGCCCGGAGAGGTCCACGGCGTGCGGGGCGGCGACGACGACGGCGCCGGCGGCCACGCCGAGGGTGACCACGGCGGTGGCCGCGTCGGCGGCGCGGGAGCGGGGGCGGCGGGCGCGGTGCACGGGCCAGAGC
>NZ_JAAALM010000007.1 GCF_009906395.1 Kineococcus indalonis | reverse complement strand
GGTCCCGGGGGCACCGGGGACCCCGGGGATCCCGGCCCCGAGGGGCCGGGGCGCCGCCTCACGTACCCCAGTCGGCACCAGCTCGCGTCTGAACTGGACCGGGCGCAGTGGTGACGTGCAGCCCCGCACCCACCGGGATCGCCCCGACGGAGCCGGCCGGGCACCTGCTCGCGACGACCTGGACCACGCGGACGGGGAGGGCTCCCCTCGCACCCCATGCGCGTGGTCCAGCAGTTCAGCATATTCACGATTATGCTTATTACGGCTGTGGAGAGCGGCTCCAGCCCCTCTCGAACCCGGCTCGAGGGTCGCGCCGGGCACCGGACGGCGCGCCCGTGCACGTCGGCGCGCACAGGCGGCGCAGTGATGCATCCTCGATGCAGCCCGACTGACTGCGGTGTCGGCAGCTCAGCGCGCATGCGGTCGCCCCTCACACTGCGCGTCGCGCTGACCGCCGCAGTGCGTGTCGGAGGCGATCGGCATGGTGGCGGGCATGTCCGAGGCGACTTCCCCCGCACCTGGCAGCGATGAGCAGCTGCGCGCTCGTTTCGACGCCATCCGCGCCGCGGTGCACGAGCAGCTGCGCCGGGCCGACGCCGAGCGGGCCTGCCGGCGCTCTGGGCACACACCCAGCTCGCCGCTCGAGGAGGACAGCCAGCGAGGGCAGCAGTTGGGACGTATGGCGTGAACAGCTCCCAGGAGGTGCTCGACACGTCGCCGCAAGTTCCAGGTGCGCGTGAACTTTTGACCTAGCGTGCCGTGCACGGGCTCTCGCGCCGAGCTGTTGACGATGCGGCGCCAGCACCCGTGCGGCAGGTCTGCGCGCGTCAGGAGGAGACGGTGTCCCACACCCTGTACGAACCGCTCACTCGCACGCTGCCCGAGCCCGCGCCCCCACCGGTGCACGAGGCAGCCGCAGCGCACGACGCCCTGAGGCCCCGGCGTCAGGAACCAGCACTCCCTGAGCGATCCAGCGCAGGGACCACTGCGCCCGTCAGCGCGGTGCTCGACGGCACCGGGCGCCTGTGGCGGCTGCGCTAGGACACCCTGTGGGAGTTCACCGACCGGGTCATCACCCCCGCGCAACTGCTCGAGGACGCCTACGGCCCCACGCAGCTGGCACCGGCCTGCGCGCTCACCTCCACGCCGACCTCCGCGTCAGCCGCGCGGGGGGTTACGCCCACGGGTGCACGGGTCGATACCGCCCACTGGTTCTGAGGCGCGCACCCGGGTAGGTCCTCGGCCGCAGGTGGCGAGTGGGGCTGTCGCATGCCTGTCCGGGCGGGGCGGCAGGATGACTGACGTGCCCGCACGCGACCTCGATGGCCCCCAGGCTGATCGCCCCCAGCCCGAGCAGCCTGAGCAGGCTCAGCGCCTCGAGCAGGCCAGTGCGGGTGCCATGCCGCACGGCTACACCGAGCTGCTGGAGCAGCTAAAGCAGCGGGTGCGCGACTCGCAGCTGCGCGCGGCCGGGGCGGCCAACGCCGAGCTGCTGCGGCTGTACCACTCCATCGGCCACGACATCCTCACCCGCCAGCAGCACGACGGCTGGGGCGCGAAGGTCATCACCCGCCTGTCCGCGGACCTGCGCGCCGCCTTCCCCGGCCAGCGCGGCTTCTCGGCCACGAGCTTGCAGTACATGCGCGCCTTCGCCGCCGCCTGGCCCACCCCGACGACCGCGCTGACGACACTTGAAGCCCCGGCGCTTCCTCAGGCTCACACCCCCTCCCCCGGCACCGGCATCGGCACGGGCAATCTCCCCACAGCTGTGGGGAGATTGCCGTGGGGGCACGTGCGCACGCTGCTGGACCGCCTCGACGAGCGCGCCACCCGCGACTGGTACGCCGCCAAGGCCCTCGAGCACGGCTGGTCGCGCAACGTCCTGGAGCACCCTCCACGGCGCCAGGGCGCCGCGGCTCCTTCGCCACCCGCCTGCACCAGCGCGAAGGCGCCGCCCCCTCCAACTTCACCGCCCACCTGCCCCCGGCCGACTCCGACCTGGCCCAGCAGCTGACCCGCGACCCGTACGTCTTCGACCACCTCGATGCCACCGATCGCGCCAGCGAAAAGCGCCTAGAGGAGGCCCTGATGGACCGCCTGCAAGCCACTTTGAGCGCCTTCGG
The DNA here is from genome assembly GCF_009906395.1 of Kineococcus indalonis. Taxonomy (GTDB): domain Bacteria; phylum Actinomycetota; class Actinomycetes; order Actinomycetales; family Kineococcaceae; genus Kineococcus; species Kineococcus indalonis. Next base: position 26,324 of record NZ_JAAALM010000007.1, on the reverse strand, counting down.
GCACGGCATTGGCCTTCGTGGGCCGGCAGGTGCACTTCACCGTCGGCGGTGATGAGCTGGTCGTCGACCAGGAGCCGCGGCGCCCTGGCGCGGTGGAATCTTCTTCCACGTCGAGCAGCTGCGCTACGTCGTGGTCGAGCTGAAGATCGGCCGCTTTCAGCCCGGGTACCTGGGCCAGCTGGGCACCTACGTGGCCATGGTCGACGACAAGCTGCGCCGGCCCCAGCACTCCCCCACCGTGGGCATCCTGCTGGTCGCCGGGCGCAACGAGACCCTGGTGCGCTACGCCCTCTCCAGCGCTGCGGCTCCGGTCGCGGTGGCCACCTTCGACACCCTGCCGCCCGAGCAGCGCGCCGGGCTGCCCGACCCGGCGCTGCTGAGCACCGAGCTGACCAACCAGGTCAGCGCGGTGCTCACCGACGCCCTCGACGACCCCGACGAGAACACCTCGCAGCAGACTCCAGAGCAGTGACCCGGCCACTCCCCCAAGCAGTGAACAGCCCGCGACGTGACGGGTCCGAACACCAGCGCTCGTAGCGGTGCTCAGGTCGATCTCGACACCGCCCTGCGTGCCGGCCGCGGCGCGCTGCAGGCGCCCGTACTGGCGCAGCAGCCCGTTCGAGGGGGCACCTCCCACGAAGTGGGGGAGTCTCGTTGGATCCGCGTTGCCAGGGGCTGTGCGGGTCGGCGAAGTAGACCTGGACGCCGGTGTCGATGCTGAACCGGGCGTGCTGGGCCATCTCCTTGCCGTGGTCCCAAGTCAAAGACTTGCGCAGCTGCAGTGGCAGGCGTTGGACGGCTTGGGCCAGGGCGGGTCGGACCTGCTCGGCGGTGCAGCCGGCGGGCAGGGCCACCAGCACCACGAAGCGCGAGCGGCGCTCGACCAGCGTGGCGATGGCGCTGGAGCGGACCCCGAAGATCAGGTCACCTTCCCAGTGCCCTGGCACTGCCCGGTCCTCGACCTCAGCGGGGCGCTGGCTGATCGGCACGACGCCGACCAGCTGCCCGCGCCCTTGCGGCAGCCGCTTGGCGCGGGGGTAGCGCATGGCTCGACCGGTGCGCAGCGCAGCGCTCAGCTCGCGGCGCAGTGCGCCCCTGGCCTGCACGAACAGGCTCAGGTAGATCGCCTCGTGGCTGACGCGCATGGCCTCACCGTCTTGATCGTCACCAAAGTCCACCCGCAGGCGGGCCGCGATCTGCTGCGGCGACCAGCCCTGCGCCAGGTCGTGCTCGACCCGGGCCCGCAGCCGAGCGGCTGCTGCTGAGGTCCTCGCCAGCTTGCACGTCTTCGGCCGCCGGCCGCGCTGCCAGGCCTTGGCCTCGGCGACCCCGGCGCGGTAGCCGCAACGCCCGCCGCCTCGGGCGACATCCCGGCTGACCCTCGAGGCCGACCGGCCCAGCCGCCGGGCGATCGACCGAGCACTGTCCTTCGCGGCCAGCCCACGGCTGATCTCCTCATGCTCCGCCGCGCTCAACTGGTGAGCGGCCCGACGGCGTGCCGGCCGGCGCACCCCGCCGGTGGCGGCCACGAAGCAGCGCACGCTGGCTGGGCGGTTGATGCCCAGCGACCGCGCGATCGAGCGCAGCGACTCACCCGCGCGCCAGCGCGACCACACCTGGTCCTGCTGCTGCGGACTCAACCCGAACGTCTGCACCAGCCCCAGCTCCACACCCACCACACCATGATCTGAAGGGGGTGGTGCGTTGACCGGTTGAGACCGCCGTCGGTTGATGGATGGCATGGCCGGTATCAGCACGCTCATGCCGATGGCCCAACGGGAACTGAGCGCCTCCAGTGCGACAGCACTGGTCGTTTCGCCCCCTCCCGGCCGTCCCTGTGCCCTCGCTTCCCGGGAAGATCGCAGCGGGGCACTGCGCGCCACCACTGATTGCGCGTCCTCTCCGCCGTTGCACCCACAGTGGGACGGCCGCTAGCGCGGCCTCAGCCCGTCGACCACGACGGTGAGCATGCGCTCCAGCTGAGCGGAGTGCTCAGGTGCGCCGGCCACGGAGAGCGTGCCGGCGAGCAGGCTCCCGACGTCGACCGGGTCGGCGTCCTCGCGCAGCTCGCCCGTGCGGGCGCCGGCGTCGAGGAGGGTCTGCAGGATCTGCTGGACCTCGTCGCAGACGGGGCCGGTCCCGAAGCGCCCGGTGGCGCTCATGGCGACCAGGGCCTCGCTGATGCCGCGCCGCTCGCCCGCCCACTGCGCGAAGCACAGCATCCAGGCGTGCAGGGCCTGTGCCGGTGCCCGGGTGGCCAGCAACGCCTCGGCGTCCTCGCGCAGCGGGCGGATCTGGTCCCGGTAGACCTCCTCGACCAGGTCCTCGCGGGTGGGGAAGTGCCGGTACAGCGTGCCGCTGCCCACGCCGGCGCGCTTGGCGATCGCGTCCAGGGAGATCGCCCGGCCGGACGCGAAAGCGTCGGCGGCGGTGGCGATCAGGTGCTCGCGGTTGCGTCGGGCGTCGGCGCGCAGGGCGGGCGGTGCCGTGGATCGTGCTGGCGAGGGGGGAGCCATGGCGGTGGCCTCCGCTGTCGAGGGTCAAGGACCAGATGCGATCCGGGGATGTCTCCGGTTCAGTGTACGGTGAGCGAAGCGGGGAGGTCCCCGCTTACTTGTCACCCACCCATCCCCCACGGAGGGTCCCCGTGCCCACAGCGCTCATCACCGGCGGCACCACCGGCATCGGCCGCGCCACCGCCGAGCTCCTGCACACCCGGGGCTACCGCCTCGCCGTCACCGGCCACAACCCCGACTCCCTCGCCGCCGCGCGGGACGCACTGCCCGACGACGTCCTCGTCCTGCCGGCCGACGCGCGCGTCAGCGCCGACACCGACGCCCTCGTGCACACCGCCGCCGAACGCCTCGGCCGCCTGGACCTGCTGTTCCTCAACGCGGGGATCTTCCGCCCCGCCCCCGTGGGCGAGGTGAGCGAGGAGTCCTTCGACGAGCACGTCGCCGTCAACCTCAAGGGCCAGTACTTCACCCTCCAGAAGGCCCTGCCGATCATGAACGACGGCGGCTCCATCGTCGTCACCGTCGGCATCGCGGCCCGCCGCGGCAGCCCCGGCGCCACAGTGGGCGCCGCCACCCGCGGTGCGCTCCTCGCGATGCTGCCCTCCCTCGCCCTGGAGCTGGCCCCGCGCCGGATCCGCGTCAACGCCGTAAGCCCCGGCGCCACCGACACCCCGCTGCTGGACAAGCTGGGCGTCCCCCGCAGCGGTCGCGACGCCCTGCGCGCGAGCATCCCCTTCCAGCGCTTGGCCTCCAGCCGCGAGGTCGCAGACGTCGTCGCCTTCCTCGCCTCTGACGCCGCCGGCTACGTCACCGGCCAGGACATCGCCGTCGCCGGCGGCTACGGGCTCGGCGCCTGATACCGCACCACATCCCCCACCGCGCAAGTCCCCACCACGCAAGCCCCCACCACGTGATCCCGCGAACCCTTGGAGAGCCCGATGCCCCTCACCCTCGACACCTACCGCCAGCTGGGACGTTCCGGCCTGCGCGTCTCACCCCTCGCCCTGGGCGCCGCGACCTTCGGCAACGACTGGGGCTGGGGCGCTGAGCGGGACGAAGCGCGCAGGCTGTTCGACCTCTACGTCGAGCGCGGCGGCAACTTCATCGACACCGCCGTCACCTACACCAACGGCACCTCCGAACGCATGCTCGGCGAGTTCGCCAAGCACCGGCGCGACAGCCTGGTCCTGGCCACGAAGTACACCACCCTGCGCCGCCCCGAGGACCCCAACTCCGGCGGCGCGAGCCGCAAGAGCCTCTTCGGGGCGGTCGAGACCAGCCTGCGCCAGCTGGGCACCGACTACATCGACCTGCTCTACCTGCACGTGTGGGACCCCAGCACCCCCGTGGAGGAGGTCCTGCGCGGTCTGGACGACCTCGTGCGGCAGGGCAAGGTCCTCTACGTGGCCATCTCCAACACCCCGGCCTGGCAGGTCGCCCGCCTGCAGACCATCGCCGACCTGCGCGGCTGGGCACCCCTGGTGGCGCTGCAGCTGGAGTACAACCTCATCGAGCGCACCGGAGAGCGCGACCTGCTGCCGATGGCCCGGGAACTGGGAATGGGAACCGTCCTGTGGTCGCCGTTGGCGGGTGGAGTGCTGACTGGCAAGTACAGCCGCGCAGACCTCGCCGCGTCCTCGCCCGGCGCGTCGCCGGTGTCGTCGTCGCCCGTGAAGGGTGAGAGCATCCGCAAGAGCTTCAACGTGGCCCTCGGGGGCGTGACCGAGCGCAGCCTGGCCATCGCGGACGTGGTCAAGGAGGTCGCCGCCGAGATCAACCGCACCCCGGCCCAGGTCGGGCTCGCCTGGACCCTGCAGAACCCGGGCGTCACCGCGCCCGTCGTCGGCGCCCGGACCATCGCGCAGCTGCAGGAGAACCTGGGAGCCCTCGAGGTCGACCTCAGCGCCGGGCAGGTGGCCCGCCTGGACGAGGTCAGCGCGATCGACCTCGGCTTCCCCCACGCCATGCTCGCCAGCGACCACATCCGCGTCCAGACCCGCGGCGACCTGAAGATCCAAGCACGCGCCTGACGGCCCGGCCGGTGCCAGGGGCGACGTCAGCACCGTCCCTGACACCGGCCGCCCGCAGCACCTGAGTGCAGTCGGCTGCAGCCGTAGCACCACGCGATCGAGGGTCACGGTCATCACGCTGGCCAGGACGTCCGCGACGCCCTCACCTGCCGATCTACGGACGGTCCGCCAGGAAGGAGCGCCGCACCCGGCAGCATGGGCCGGCTGTCGCAGATGCTGTTGAAGCCAGGTCTGCATGTCTCCTTGCACAGCTTTCGCCACGGATGCCGCGTGGCCGGTGAAGCCGTGGGGAGAAGAACCAGACCCGCTGGGCGCGTCGGCAGAATCCGGTGAGTGGTGGGGACGTCGACACCCTCATCTTCGTCACGGCCGGCCTACTCGCCGCCTTCGCCGTCTGCCTGATCGCTACGAGCCGACCGCAACGCACGGCGCCCCCACCTCTTTGCTGAGGTGGGGGCGCCTCGTGATGTCAGAACCGCCGCACCGTCTTCCCGGGCGCGGTGAGTCGCGCTTGCAGTGATCGCGAGGGACACCGACGGACGCGGGAGTCACAGACCGGACTGCGACACTCCGTACTCGGCCTCGGAGGAGGTGTAGCCCTCGAACTGCAGCTGGTCGACCAGGCCCTGCCGGGAGAACGAGGAGTACTCCAGGTACTGCTCTGCTGCCTTCGCCGCCTGCTCGTTGTAGTCGACGGTGATGTTGTCCACCCCGTAGGTCGCGTCCTCGGTCGAGAAGCCCTCGAACTCGAGCTGCTTGATGAGTCCGGATCGAGAGAACGCGCTGTAGTCCAGGTAACCCTCCGCCGTGCGCACGGCGTTCTCCTGCGACACGGTCGCCCCAGCGGCCGAGGCGGACGTCTGCGCAGGCGCAGCGGCCTGCGTTGTGGGCGACTGCGAGGGGACTGGGGCAGCCTCGGTGGGCTCGACCACGGCGGGAGCTGCGGTCTCGGCGGCCGGGACGTCGGCGACGGGCGCCTGGGCGCTGATGGAGGGAGCCGCGATCGCCGTGGAGGTGTCCTCGATCGAGGAGTTGGCAGCGCCCATCAGGCTGATGAGGACGATCCAGCCGACGATGCCCAGGGCCAGGGAGATGGAGGAGGTGACGATGCCGGCGGTGACGCGCGCAGGGCTGATCTCGCCGCGCTTCACCTTGCCGCGGGCGACCAGGCCCACGGCGAGGCCAACGACGGAGCAGATGCCGACGACGAAGCCGACGGCGCCCAGGACGACGCTGGCAGTGGCGAGGCCGGAGGGCTGCTGGATCTTGGGGTACTGGGGCGCCGGCTGGTACTGGCTCGGTGCGGACATGGTGCGGACTCCTGAGTGATGCCCTGGGGGGCTCGATGAGCGTAGACAGTTTTCCGGTGGATCGGCGCTGAGGGTCAAGAGTTGAGCGCCGCTGTGACCCCGCTGGGGCCCCCGGCGGCGCCGTTAGAAGGAGAAGCCGAAGCCCACGCTGCTGCTGGTTTGCTGCTTGTCGGTCGAGAAGCCAGTGGCCCACCAGCTGGCGATACCGGCAAAGGGCACTCGCATGGCGCCGGTGTTGACCGCCGGAGCACCAGGTGGGTAGGCGCTGGCCTGGAGCAGGTTCAGGGCTGAACCCTCAAGGCCAGCCGGGTCACCAAGGGCCAGCAGCTGGTTCCGCGTGGTGTCGGTGAGGATCTGCTCCTTCTCATGGGGCTGGACGCGCAGGCGACGAGCTTCAGCAGAGGCCGCAAGGTCGTTGTAGGTGACCCGGTAGGTGGCTTCGTAGAATGCTTGAGTGCTGACCGGGGTGCCCTGGATGAGCCAGCCGCCGGCGATCAGCACCAGTGGCGGGCATTCCTCGCCGCGCTCGGCGGCCAGGGCGATACGAGTCAAGGCCAGATCGAGGGAGGAGGGCAGGGGCAGGACCTCGGGGACCGGAGTCATGGTCTAAGAGATCGCCAACGGCACCCGCCCGCTTGACTCACCTCACCCGTTCGGCCAACGGACGGACACATCGGTGGGCACGCGGCTGCCCGCGCTGGCAGGGGGCAGCTCCACCGCTTCAGGCGCAGCTCAAGAACGCATCCTTGTGGATTACCGTCCCCGGCGATCAGGCAGTTGGAGGAGGTTGATCATCTGATGTAACCAGACGCGGGCGAGCGATGCACCCCGTCGAGCTGGGCGGGTGACGTACCGTCAGGGTCCTCGAGAAGGCGTCGATGACTCCTAGCTAGGAGACGATCCAACAGGCGCGGAGCTGAGCGGTAGGCGACCTGGAGGCAGCGAAGGTGCCGGACGCCTGGCGTGCAGGCGATGGTGGACCGAACGGGTGGTCGAAGCGTCGTGTCACTGCAAGGATTGCTCAAGAAGATCTCCTCGGTGGCCGATGTCGACTGCCCACGCGCAAGTGGAAAGGAGCACCACCTTCCGGACGAGGACGACAGCTCAGGGAAGCTCAGCGCGGAGAAAGCACAGCCACAGCACGTCACCGCCGCTTCCTTCCCGATGTCCTGCTCCAAGCGCTCCTTGGCGCGCGGGGCCAGGCACCACCGGCTGCAGCACTCACGGCGGTGGCCTTCACGGCGGCGCGGTGCTGCATGTCGCGCCGACGGCGGGAGGTGCCGGCGGCACTGAGCGGCACCGGCCAGTGCCGATCGGATGTGCGGTGGAAATGTTCAGGAGCAAGGTACGGGGCAGGCCATGGAGGGCTGGGAGATGGTGCGCAACGGCCGCAGGAACAGATCGTGGTGGCCGTCCGCATCCCGGTGGCGCTCCATGACGATCCTCACCGCCCTGCTGTGGGCGGTCATGACGGGCACGATCATCAGCCGCTGGCCCACCCACGAGGCCCTCGATCCCATCGGTGGCCTGACCGCGACGTTCTTCATCCTCGTCGCCGTGGTGGCGGCCGTGGCCACCGCCCGCCAGCGGCGGCTGCCTGCCCGCTGGCGTCGCGGGTGGTGGCTCATCGCCAGCGGATACGGCCTGCTCATCGCCGCCCACGCCGGCTTCGCCGCCGGCGGCGCTTTTCCCTCGCCCGGTGACCACCTGCGCCTGGCCAGCACCGTCGTGCTCCTGGCGGGGCTGCTGCAGCTGCGCCCTGGCTCGGAGTCAGGAGGCCGACGGGTCAAGGTGGCGCTGGACGTGGCCGTCGTCCTGGCCGCCGGCTTCAGCATCCTGTGGTACTTCGTCCTGGGCCCGGTGATCGTTCACGGCAACTACGCACCGGCGTTCTTGTGGGTGGCGCTGGCCTACCCGCTGGGCGACTTCACGCTGCTGTTCGCCGCGGCCGTCGTCGTCTTGAGGTCCACCGCGTCGCGGCGGCGGGCTCCGATGCTGCTGATGCTCAGCGGCCTGCTGGCGCTGGTCGCGGCCGATGTCCACCGCAGCCGGCGACTGCTGGCCGACGACGCCGCCGGGGCGTTGAGCTTCACCGTGCAGGGCACCGAGTGGCTGCTGCTGATGGCCGGCTTCGCGCTGCTGGCCCTCGGTGGCCTGGAACAGGCCCACCGCGCCGGGCGGCGGCAGGATGAGGACCTGCCCGAGCAGTCCGCGACGGTGACGATGCTGCCCTACCTGGCGGTGGCGGCCGGCTACACGCCCCTGGTCTACCTGGCGCTGCGCAGCGGCCTGTACCCCTGGGGTGGCGTGGTGACCGCCGCGATGGCGATGACCGGCGCGGTCATGGCCCGCCAGTTCCTCGCCCTGCGCGAGAACCACGCGCTGGTCATGACCGACCACCTCACCGGCCTGGCCACCCGGCGACAGCTGCAGGCGCGCCTGCACCGCCTGGTGCCCACCTCCTCCCGGCAGCGGCGCGTCACGGCCTTCTTCCTCATCGACCTCGACCGCTTCAAGGAGGTCAACGACACCCTCGGCCACGACGTGGGCGATGCGCTGCTGCGCGCCTACGCCACCTGCCTGCGCTCGGCGCTGCCCGCGCGCCTGGGCGGTGACGAGTTCGCGGTGCTGCTGCCGCACGCCGCCACGGTCGAGGAGGTGAGGTCGGTGGCCGCGCGGATCGCCGCCATCGCCCAGCGCACCGTCGATGCCGGCGGGCACCTGCTGCACCCCCGCGCCAGCATCGGGGTGGCCATCGCCAGCCCCGGCCTGGCCGGCGCGGAACTGATGCGCCAAGCCGACCGGGCCATGTATCTGGCCAAGCACCGGCGCTCCTGCTCCTGGCACCTGTACGCGGGAGAACCCAGGCACACGGTGCACGAGAACTCGTGGCGCCTGCCGCACCCGGGGCCCGACGCACCCGCGCCCGCACCCTCGTCCGCACCCTCGTCCGAGCAAGCGGCCGGCGGCCCACCACCGCGACCTCCCGCGCCCGGTAGCGATCCCACCGAGCGAGCGGTCACCGATGAGCGCATCGCCTGAAGACCGCCGCGTCGGGGTGAACGGCCGCGCTGCAGCTGTCGGGCTCGAGAGCCGATGGCACCGTGTGTCCTCCCGCGCGCGCCGCCACCTCCCAGCCGGCGAGCGGCTCGGCTCCTGGAACGCGGCGCAGACACGCCGGCTGGATGCGCGGGGAACGGTCCTCATGGCCGCCCCCGGCGGTCTCGTCATGCTCGCCCTGGCTCCTCTGGTACAGGCTCCGCTGCTGATGGCGGCCGCCGGCGTGGGCGCGCTGGTCCTGGCGCTGTGGGCTCACCTGACCCCGCCCGAGGCGCCTGGATGGGTGCGCTCGGGCTACTCAGCCTTCGCTGCGCCCGTCATCGTGGCCGGCACCGGCGCCGCCGAGGCCGGCTCTGCGCTCGACATCGGCTCCATCGCGCTGGTCTCCCCCACGCTCCTGGTCTCCATGACGCGATCGCGACGCGAGATCGTGGCGCAGATCGCCTGGGCGGAACTCGTCTACGGCACCTACTTGCTCGCCACCACTCCGCGCTCGTCGGCGCTGGTCGGCGTCGTCGTCAGCGCCAGCGTGCTGAGCGTGGTCGCAGCCTGCATCGGCTGGTTGCGCACCCTGCTCGACCGGATGGTGACCGACCTGCAGGACAGCGCCCGGCAGGACCCCTTGACCGGCCTGCTCAACCGTCGCGGACTCACGGCCGCGATGGAGCAGGCGGGCCAGACGCACTGCCACGTGCTGCTGCTGGACGTCGATCACTTCAAGCGCATCAACGACGAGCTGGGACACGGCACCGGTGATGCAGCCCTGCTGTGGCTGGCGCGGCTGCTGCGGCACCAGGCCTGCCCCCAGGAGGTGATCGCACGCATCGGTGGGGAGGAGTTCGTGCTCCGCCTGCCCGCAGCAGCCGATCCGCTGGCTCGCGCCGAAGCGGTGCGGGCGGCCGTGGCGGCCCCATCGGTCGAAGGTCCCGTGGCGATGACGGTCAGCATCGGCATCGCCAGCGGAAGCTGCCACGAGCTGTCCGCCCTCTTGACGGCCGCCGATGCCGCGCTCCACCAAGCCAAGCGCGAGGGCCGCAACCGGGTGTGCCGACAGCGGTGACCGTGCTCTGCTCGCCGGCGCTGTGGGCGATGCCGGTCGGCTGCCTGTCACCACCGTGATGGCCAGGTGCACCGAGCCCAGCTCGGTGGGTTGGGGATGCCTCCCGTGTGCCGAGGACGTGACCCGGCCGAGGACGTGACCCCGGGCACCAGCCGGTCATTCCGGCGCATCGGTGCTCAGCCGGGCGCAGCGCGGAGGGCGTCGCCGTCGACGCCTGCGCCCAGCGCCCGGCTGAGCACCGATGCACTGCAGGAGCCGCTCGAGCCGCTGCGTTGCCCACCACGCCTTGCCGTCCGGCCGGTGTGTCGTGTCCTGCGCGGCCGGCCCCTCAGTCGAGCGCTCCCTGGTGCAGCCGCCGCAGCGGCGCAGCGGGGAAGACCAGTTGCGTGATCGTGCTCAGGCCCCCGTCGGCGTACACCTCCAGCACGCAGCCGTCGGCCACGACGAGCACCTCGCTGACCTGCTCGCTGAGCAGCGGGGCGCTGTCCACGCCGGGGAAGGCCGGGTGGAAGTCGACCGCGCCGCTGCGCGTGCGGTCGCAGCTGAGGGTGCGCTCGTCGCCGTCGAGCACGATGCTGACCCGGTCGTCGTCGTCGCCCTCGCCAGTGGCGAGCACCAGCTGCCAGCGCTGGCCGGGACCGCACGGCACCTGCACCCGGTGCACGAGCAGGTTCTCAGGCCGGGCGCCATCGGTGGGCAGGACCGGTCGCTGGGCGATGCGGTGCCGCCCGCCGGCGTCGCGCACCAGGTCCAGCTCGCGCACCAGCGACATCGCCGAACGCCACGGGGCGGTGGGGGTGCTGGCCGCGTAGTCCCAGTTGCCGGCCCAGCCGATGGTCAGCCGGCGCCCGTCGGGAACGTCGTTGAAGGAGACCGCGGCGTAGTAGTCGCGGCCGTGATCCAGCCAGTCGAAGTCGCGCAGGTCTTCGCCGGCGGCCGCGGCGGCGCCGCTGCTCAGGCGCTCGGGAGTGAAGGTGGTGCCGTCGAAGTGCCCGACGAAGTACTGCGTGCCCGAGCCGCCGGCGATCCCGCCGGGGTTGAGGCTGACCAGCAGCACCCAGCGCACCTGGCCGGTGCCGCGCACCGGCAGGGGGAAGAGGTCCGGGCACTCCCACACCCCGCCGGTGGCGTGGGCCGGGCCGAAGCGCGAGGTCAGCGTCCACTCCTTCAGGTCCGCGGAGGTGTACACCGCCACCCGGTGCTCGCTCGCCTCGACGACGACCATGACCCAGTGCCCGTCGTCCCCGCCGTACCAGAAGACCTTCGGGTCGCGGAAGTCGCGCGCGCCGATGTCCAGGACGGGGTTGCCGGCGTAGCGCCGCCAGGTCCGTCCGGCGTCCAGGCTGTAGGCCAGGGACTGCGCCTGCACCCCGGGCCGGTGCGAGTGCTCCGTGTAGGCGCTGGTGTAGATCGCCACCAGCGCGCACTGCCCGGGTCCGGCGAAGCCGGCGGTGTTGCGCACGTCGGCCACGGCGCTGCCGGAGTAGACGTGCTCCTGCGGCGTGCAGGCGATGGCCACCGGCTGCTCCTGCCAGGTGGTCAGGTCCTGGGAGGTCGCGTGGCCCCAGGACATGTTCCCCCAGGTGCTGCCCGAGGGGTTGTTCTGGAAGAAGAGGTGGTAGACGCCCTCGTGGTGCAGCAGCCCGTTGGGGTCGTTCAACCACGAATCGCGGGCGGTGAAGTGCACGCGCGGGCGCCAGTGCTGCTGCGTCGGCGTCTCGATGGCGGGCGCCTCGGTGGCGGCGGGTGGCTCGAGGGCGGCGGGGCCGGAGGTGTTCGTCACAAGAGGTCCTCGTCGTGGAGAAGGGGCCGCTGGCGGTCTCGGCGGCGCACCCGGTTCGTTCGCGGCAGCACGGTTCGTTCGTCTTAGCACGGGGACAGGAGCCGCAAGCACGAGCCGGACGCGGCGCGGTGCGCACCGGCGCACCTCGTGCGGGGACTTCGCGGGCCGGCACGGTGGCCTGCCGCTCCAGCCGGGTCGCCGGCTGGCTCCGTTCGCGAGCTGTCGGCGCACAGGCTATCGCTTCACAACGTGGTGGGCCGACAGCAGGGTGTGCTCGTTCGCCGCGGGCGGCCGTGAGCTCAGAGTAGTTGCTCCCGGTCGTGAGCTGTGGGGAGGGTGTGAGCACCGGGCCACGCGCCTGGCGCCGATGCTCGCGGCGCCCGTCGGCATCGCTCGTCGGTCCCAGCGGGAGCGGCGGGTGCGGGTCACGCTGTGCGATCTTCGCGGTGGGCAAGGGCGACCGCATCGCATGCGCAGCCCGCGACGCCTGCAGCAGCAGGCGTCGCGGGCGCGGCACCTGCTGCGCCCTGGACCGGCCCGGCCGGTGCGCAGGGCCGGGATGCTGTGCACCGTGACCTGGCGGGTGGCGCCGCCGGCCACCGCGTTCTGGCGATGCCCGCGGCCCACCTGCCGTGCGGCAGGCGGGCCGCGGGTCGCGGTCAGCCCTTGACCGAGCCGGCGGTCAGGCCGCGCACGAAGTACCGCTGCAGGCTCAAGAACACCAGGATCGGCAGGATCATGGTGAAGAAGCCGCCGGCGGCGACGAGCTGCCAGCCCTGGCCCTGCTGCCCCAGCAGCGAGACCAGGGCGATGGTCAGCGGCTGGTTGCCGCCCGGGCCGATGAAGACGAGCGCGACGAGCAGGTCGTTCCACACCCACAGGAACTGGAAGATGGCGAACGAGGCCAGCGCCGGTACCGACATCGGCACGATGAGCTTCCAGAAGGTCTGGTAGTGCGAGGCGCCATCGATCTTGGCGGACTCGATGACCTCCTTGGGCAGGGTCGCCATGTAGTTGCGGATCAGGTACACCGCCAGCGACATGCCGAACCCGATGTGCGCCAGCCACGCCGCGATGAACTGACCGTTGACACCCAGCTGGCCGTAGATGTTCAGCAGCGGGGTCAGCGCCACCTGGTTGGGCACCACGAGCAGCGAGACGATCAGGACGAGCAGGACGTCTCGGCCCCAGAACTCCATGAAGGCGAACGCGTAGGCGGCGAACGCGGCGATGAGGATCGGGATGATGGTTGCCGGGATCGTGATGGCCAGGCTGTTGACCAGGGCGGTCCCCAGGTCGGCTTGGGCGATGACCTGGCTGTAGTTCTCCACCGTGAGCCGGCTCAGCTGCGAGGGGCTGGTGAACACGCTCCACCACCCGGTGTCCGTGGCGTCCACGCGGTCGCGCAGGGAGGTGAAGGCCAGGCCGAACACCGGCACGATCCACAGCAGGCACAGCAGCGCCAGGACGGTGCGGACCCACAGCGGGGCCGGCTTGCCGATGTCGCCGGACTTCGCGCGCGCACGGCCCTTGCGGGTGCCGGTGAAGCCGCCACTACCGGTGGCGCTCCGGCCAGGGGCCGCCGTGGTGGTGACGGATCGCGTACCGCTCATCGGGCGACCTCCTGGGCGCGGAACTGCCGGACCTGGTACGCCATGATCGGGATCATGACGATCATCAGCAGGACGACGATCGCGGCGGCGGAACCGCTGTTGCGGTTGACGAACTGCTGCTGGTAGTAGCTCAGCGCGATGACGTTGGTGTTGAAGTTGCCGTTGGTCATCACGTAGACGATGTCGAAGGTCTTCAGCACCCCGATGATCACGGTGATGAACACGGTGATGATGGTCGCGCGGATCTGCGGGACGATGATGGCGAAGAAGATCCGGCCCTCCGCGGCGCCGTCGATGCGGGCGGCCTCCAGGGTGTCGCTGGGCACCCCCTTGATCGCGGCGGACAGCAGCACCATGGCGAAGCCCGCCTGGGTCCAGATCAGGATGACCATCAGCAGCAGGCTGTTCAGGCGACCGGTCGACAGCTGCAGCCACGCGACGGGATCACCGCCGAGCAGCGTCCAGATCGCGTTGAGCAGGCCGATTTGCGCCTGCCCGGGCGGGCGCTGGGTGTAGATGAAGGTCCAGATGGTGCCGGCTCCGACAGCACTGATGGCCAGCGGCAAGAAGATGATCGTCTTGGTGAACTTCTCCCCGCCCGGGCGCAGCCGGTCGGCGAGCGTGGCGATCAGCAGGCCCAGGACGATCGTCAGGGCCGGGACGACGAGGATCCACAGCAGGGTGTTGAACAGCGTCTGCTGGAAGCCGCGATCGCCCAGCAGGTCGCTGTAGTTCTGAAGACCCACCCAGGCGGTGCTGTCGCGGTTGGCGAAGCTGTAGACGACCGTCTGGAAGAAGGGGAACAGCAGGTACAGCGAGATCGCGGCGAAAGCAGGCAGGATGAACACGTACGGCTTGACGCGCTCGTGCATCCGGCGCGGGAACAGGTCCGTCAGCTTGTTCAACAGGTAGAAGAGCACGACGGCACCGCCGACGCCGCAGAGGACGGCGAGCACCGCATTGATGATCTTGATGGTCACGGGATCTCCTCGTCCGGTGGACCAGGCAGGTGAGCGGTTCCGGGCAGCACCGGGCCTTCAGGACGAGCCCTCAGGACAGGCCCTCGAGGTCAGCGCTCGAGGCGGACCTTCGGGCCCGGCGCCCCCTGGTCCGCTCAGCTGGCCGGCCAGCTCGCCTCGATGTTGTCCAGGGCCGCCTTCTCGTCCTCCGAACCGCTGATCCAGGCGGTCATCTCCCGCCAGAACGAGCCGGAGCCGACCTCCCCGGGCATCTGGTCGGAGCCGTCGAAGACGAACGCGGTGGACTGGTAGGCGATGTCCGCCATCTGCCGGGTCAGCGCGTTGGGGTAGTTGGCCGGGTCGAAGTCGGTGCGCGGGGAGACGAAGCCGTTGGCCTTGGCCCAGTCCACGCCGAAGTCCGTCGTGGCCATGTAGTTCATGATCTTTCGGGCGTCCTCGGTGTCGGTGAACATCGAGGCCAGGTCGCCGCCGCCCAGGACCGGCTTGTCGGCCGGGGTCTCACCCGGCATGGGGAAGACACCCACCACGTTGTCCAGGTCGGCCAGCACGGCGTCGGGGAAGCCGCCGTCGCGGGCGATGAAGTTGCCCTGGCGGTACATGAAGCAGCCGGGCGGGGTGTCGAACATCGCGTTGGCCGCGGTGTTGAAGTTGGCGCTGGCGATGGAGGAGCGCCCGCCGTCCACGTTGCCCTCGGTCAGCAGCAACTCGCTCATGGTGTCGGCCGCCTCGCTGACCTGCGGGCCGTTGAACGGGATCTCGTGCCGGACCCACTGCTGGTAGACCTCCGGGCCGTTCTGGATGAGCATGAGGTTCTCGATCCAGTCCGTGGCCGGCCAGCCGGTGCCCGGGCCGGCCTCCACGCCGAAGCACCACGGCGCGGTGCCGCTGGCCTTGACCTGGTTGGTCAGGTCCAGCAGGCCCTGCAGGGTGTCCGGGGCGGTGTAACCGGCCTGCTCGAAGGGCTGCTTGGGGTAGAAGACGATGCTCTTGATGTTCAGGCTCATCGGCAGCGCGTACTGCGCGCCGTCGACCTGACCGGCCTCGACGATGCCGGGGACCATCGCCTCCAGGCTGGCCTGGTCCACCACGTCCGACAGGTCGCTCAGGTCCCCGCTGTCGGCGAAGTCGGCCATGATCCCCGGCTGCGGGAAGATGGCGATGTCCGGCTTGTTGTTGCCCGAGACCCGGGTGGTGATCACGGTGTTGAAGTCGGGTGTGGGCGAGAACTTCACGTCGATGCCCTCGGCGTCGGCGAACTTCTTGATCTCCGCCTGGAACTTCGCCGAGGAGGTGTCGGTGAAGCCGTACATGATCTCCACGGTGCCGTCGTCAGCACCGCCGCCGGCGTTGTTCTCGCTGGGCTGGCTGAGGCAGCCGGCGGTCAGGACGGTGACGAGGCCGGCGGTCAGGGCCGTGCCCAGGATCTTCTTGGTGCGCATGTGCGGGCTCCTTCGTCCACGGTGCGGTGCACGGTGCGGTCCACGGTGCGTGCGGGCCCCGGGGGATCCGGAGCCGTGATGTCCTCGGGCGGCGACCCGAGCGGGGCGAGCCGACGGCGGGCGCATCGGCCATGCCCGGCTCGGGCGGCGATCTGGGCGGTCTGGGGTGATCTGGTCGGTCTGGGCGAGCGCTCCGGTGGGTGCGGGCGGTGGGCAGGGGCCGGTGGGCGGCAGCGGCGGGCCAGCGTCGATGCTGCCTGTCACCCGCAACCGCAGCGGCCGCCTTCCCGCCCCCCACCTCCCTGCTCTTCGCAAACGCTTGCGTGGATGGTGGCGCTCAGCTCCTGCGCTTGTCAAGCAGGCTTCAGCGTTGCGAATCAACGTGATGTGAGCGAGATGTCGACGTGGCCGCACGGGTAGCGCACGTCTTGGAAGCGCAGTGCCCACAACACGGCGCAAGCGTTTGCGGTGCCGTAGGCTGTCGATGTGAAACCCGCGGTGAACATGGCGGACGTGGCCGTCCGCGCCGGGGTCTCGATCTCCACCGTCTCGCGCGCGCTCGGTGGCGCGGCCGGCGTCAGCGAGGCCACCCGGGAACGCGTGCGTGCCGTGGCCGACGAGCTCGCCTACGTCGTCTCCCCGGAGGCCTCGCGCCTCTCGCGCGGGTCCACCGGGCGCGTCGGCGTCCTCGTGCCCGCCATCCACCTGTGGTACTACGCCAGCGTGGTGGCCGGCCTGGAGGCGGTCTTGCGCGAGTCCGAGCTGGACCTGCTGCTCTACCACGTGGAGGGGCCCGAGGACCGTCGCCGCTTCTTCGACCGGCTGCCCGCCCGCCGCAAGGTGGACGCCCTCGTCGTCGTGGCGCTGCCGACGACGGCCGAGCAGCACCGGCGCCTGGACGACCTGGGAGTCGCCATCATCTCCGCCGGCGCCAGCTCCGAGCAGCACCCCTGGGTGGCCGTCGACGACGCGGCGGCCGCCGGCGCCGCGGTCGAGCACCTGCTGGCCCTGGGCCACGAGCGCATCGCGATGATCCGCACCGTCGAGCCCGATGGCGGCGACTGGCAGGCTGACCGCCAGCGCCTGGCCGGCTACCGCAGCGCCCTGCAGCGCGCCGGGCTGGAGGAGGACCGCGATCTCGTGGTCACCGTGCCCTGGGGCCCGGACGGCGGCGCCCGGGCGATGGACCGGCTGCTCACCCTGCCCCACCCGCCCACCGGGGTGTTCGCCTACTCCGACGAGGTCGCCATCGGCGCGTTGCGCAGCCTGCGCCGAGCCCGCGTCGAGGTGCCCGGGGCGGTCTCGCTCGTGGGGGTCGACGACCACCCGATGGCCGACTTGACCGACCTGACGACCGTGGCGCAAGAGCCGGTGGTGATCGGTCGCTGCGCCGCCGCTCTCGCGTTGCGCACCCTGGGCCTGCCGGTGCCGGTGGACCTGCAGCACGTGCGCACCGACGGCCAGCGCCTGGGCACCCGCCTGGTCGTGCGCGGCACCACGGCCCCCCCGCGCGCGGCCGGCGCGCGCCTGGCACCGCCACGCTCCCCCGCGGCCGCTGAGGTGCTGCGCGCACCGCGCAGCTGACGCCTCGTCCTCGGGCACACGACTTGACCGCCCGTGGCCCCGAGGACGACGGCAGCGAAGACGCCGACGTCGAGCGTGCGCGAGCACGGCATGCGGGAGCATCCTTGACAGGGGTTGAGGAGCTGACGGTGTCGCGGCGCCCGGCCGATCGCAGCGCGGGCAGCGCGCGTCGGGGCCAGCGGTGAAGGTGAACGCGCGGGCTCTGCTGGCGCCACCGGGTCAGCCCAGCGACGCGCTCGCTGTCCAGCAGCGCAACCAGGGCGCAGCTCAACCAAGGCGCAGCTCGGCAAGGCTGCTAGGGAGTGGCGGGTCGGGCCGCTCTCTCCTCCACCGATGCCTCCGCCCGCACCCTCGCCCTCGGACCAGCGCTCGCAGCCCGGATCGAAGGCCAAGACACCCATCTCGGCGGCCTGCTGCGCGCTCTCCGCCAGCACCCGCGCACCAACAAGACCTGCGTCCCAACGCGGCATGCCTGATGGCGGCCGCCGGTCCCGTGCTTCCAGCGCGTCGCGCTCTTGCCGCTGGGTGCTGGCGGCCACGGGCGACTTCCGGCGGGAGCCGCTCACGGTTGAGCGGTGTCATCTCGCCGCGGGCACGCTTCGATCCGGCGGCGATCGCCGGCAAGGGCCCGGCGTCGGCCGGCGCGGAGCTCGGCGCGGTGCGCGCGGGCGAAGTCGGCGACCGTCACGGCCGGGCGCCCCAGCAGGTCGGGGACGTCGCTGCTGCACAGGCGCCCGTCGTCCTGCCCGCGGCGCACCACGTCCACGAACTGGTGGACCAGCCCCCGCGCCTGCCAGGCGGGGACCCCGGTGGCGCGCAGCGCGCCGTAGAACGCGGGGGCGGGCACGTGGACGTAGCGCACGCGGTGCCCCAGCACGGTGGCGAGGATTCCGGCGACCTCGGGGTGGGACAGCGGGCGGTCGCCGACGAGCCGGTGCGTGCGGCAGTCCCCCTCGGGTCGCCCTGCACGGCGGGGTCGGTGTCCAGAACCGGGTGCACGGCCAGGTGTACTCGGCAACTCCGAAATCGATGGTGCGCAGGAACCTCCAGAACCTCGCGGCGCGGTGTCGGGCGTTCTCGGAGCCGAGTCCTGGTCCACCTGCGCCCACAAGACCCGGAGAGTCCCCGCGGCGTTCCAGGTGACGAGCCCGGGCGATCGCCCTGCACCGGAACCTCGCAGACCTTGGCTCGGTCCAGCCTGCCGTCGGCGCAGTGCTCGCCGAGCGGGCAAGCTGAACATCCTCGTGAACGACGCTGGGGTCCCCTGCAGAGCAGATGGCGCCGGGCCCACCGCTGGATCGACATAGGCCGGTCATGGGTGTGGGCTGCGCGTTCTCGGTCATGTCGCTGACGAGCACGTCGTCAACCTCTCGGCCGCGTCGATGCCCATGTGATGGTGCTGTTCCTCGCACAGCACCGCGCGTTTCATCCCACAGGTCACCGCCTCGCTCGAGGGAGCGGCGCTCGGCTCAGCAGAGCGGGCCGCGGCGTGCGGAGCGACCGAGGAGCGGCAGCGGCGACGATGGAGATCCGTCCCACCACCGACGAGGACCTCGGCGTCTTCGTCGACACCCTGCACACCGCCTCCGCCCGCTTTCCCGCCGCACCGGACCAGGACGGCGGCGGAGTGTTCCGGGCAGCGCCGGAGATGGACCGCAACTGCTCGCCGTCACCGAGCAGAGGCGGCCCGTCGGCACTGCCGCGGCCTGCTCCTTCGAGATGACCCTGCCCGGCGCGGTGCTGGCCCCGGCCGCTGGGGTGAGCGCGATCGGGGTCCCGCCTTCCCACCGTCGCCGGGGAGTGATGACGGCGTTGACGCGCCGCCAGCTGGATGACCTGCGCGCGCGTGAGGAGTTCTTCGCCGTGCTGCTGGCCAGCGAGGCCGCGATCTGCCGGCGCGTCGACCGCGGACCAGCGGCTCCACCCGTCGGCTGACGATCCCACGCCACCGCGCTGCCTTCGCCGCACCCCGCGTCGGCGCCGCGGACGAGCGCTCGGCGAGCTCGGCCGGATCCGGCTCGCTGGAGGTGTTGAGGCGTGCGGACCGCGGGCAGCTCCTGGAGGAGGTCTACGACCGCTACCGCCGCACCCGCCCCGGTGCGCTGAGCCGCCCGCACCGCTGGTGGAGCCGCGGCGCCGGCGCACCGCCGGTCGCTGACACCCCTCGCTGCGTGGCCGTTCACCGCGACGCCGCCGGCGTCGCCGACGACTACGCCAACTACTTCCTGGATGAGTGCACGTTGACCGTCGACGAGACCATCGCCACCGACGACACCGTCACCGCGGTCCTGGACCGCTTCGTCCTGGGGCACGACCGGGGCGCGCAAGTGGTCATGTCACGCACCCCGCCGGAGCACCCCCTGCGCTGGCAGCTCGCGGACCCCCGCGCCGCCCGGGTCAGCGACGACGAGAACTGGTTGTGGCGTCGGCTGCTCGACGTTCCTCGTGCTCTGAGGGCGCGAGCTGCGGCGGCGACGGTGTCCTCGAGGTCACCGATCCCTTCCTCGGCGAGCACCACCGGTGCCTGCCCACCGTGCGCAACGGGCAGGCCGAGTGCATCCCGACCGAGCGGGAGCCCGACCTGCGCCTGGACGCCGGTGACCTGGCCTCGATCTACCTCGGCGGCACGAGTCCCAGCACCCTCGCGCACGCAGGCCACGTCGGAGTCCAGGACGACGCCGCACGCGTGGTCACCGATGCCCCCTTCCGCGCTGAGCGTGAACCGTACTGCCTGCACTGGTTCTGACCCCGGCGTCGACGACATCAGCCATCAGCCTTCGGGGAGGTGGGTGGGCAGCCGCCCGCGAGAGTCGAGTGGTGGTGACGGAGGAGTCGGGCTGTACGCGGCGTGGATGATGTCCTGGGACACGAGATCGACGCCACCCAGCTCCTGCACATCGGAACACGGCCAGGCGCTCGAAGCGCCGACGCAGCCCCGCTGCTCAGCCGGGCAGCGCAAGGCCCGGCGCTTGGCCGGGCGCCATCGCCACCAGACCGACTGCTCACCGCTCGTGCCGACGAGGCCGTACCGGCGACATCAGCGACCCGGCGGCGTCCGTGCGGCACTGTTCGACACGAGCTGCCGTTCCTCCTGCCGCCTGCGAGCACCGGGGCGGCTGAGCAGGTCGCCCCCCTCATCGACGGAACTTGGGCACCTCACCGCTGCCTTCGGCCCGGTGATGCAGCTCGGTTCGCGTGCCGCGGGCGGCAAGCACGGGCAAGCACGGGCAAGCACGGGCAAGCACGGGCAAGCACGCAGCCTCACGGCGCCGCTCGCGGAGCAGCGAAGGTCTCCATCAGCGCGCCGGCGAGTGCGTCGAGCTCCTCGAACACGAGCGTCGAGAGCGCCTCGCCACCTCGGACGCCTGTCCACGCCGCGAACCCCTCGTAGTACGCGCGCACGCCCAGGTCCGCCAGGGCGCCCGCCAGCCGCTGGTCGCCGAGACGGGCAGCCAGCGCGGCCTGCAGCGCCGCAGCGATGCTGGAGCGCTTGAAGGCCGCCCGCTCCTGCAGCTCCTGGCTCGAGGCGACGAGGGCGTCGATGCGCCGGCCGATCTGCTGCTGCGCAGGCTCGTGCTCGTCGCACAAGACGCGCAGGGCGCTGCGCAACACCTGCAGCGCGGAGGCGTCCTCGGCGGCCGAGAGCACGCCGGCGGTGGCGATGGCCACCAGGGCGGGCTGCCCCTGGAAGAGGATCTCGCGCTTGTCGGCGAAGTGCCGGAAGAGCGTGGTCTTCGTCAGCCCAGCGCGCTCGGCGATCTGAGCCGCCGTCGTCGCGTCGTACCCCTGCTCGGTGAACAGGTCCATGGCGGCCTGCAGCAGCCTGCCGCGCGCATCCGGTTCCCATCGCCCCACGTCTGCCAGCCTACCGTGATGTGTCTTGGACACGTCGAAGTCGACGGCTCCCGCGGGGCGGTCACCACGACCGACCCGCTGAGCGGTGAGCCCCTCAGGAGCACACCTGCAGGCGCAGCGCCGCTCAGTCCCCTGGCGGCCGTGGCAGCACCGCCCGCCGTGGCCAGGGTGCAGCACTCCGTGGGTGCGTCCCGGCCTTCTGCGCCGCTGCGGGCCGCACGAAGGTGGCGCCGTGCCCGGCACCACCGTCCCCACCTTCACGGCCTCCGGACTGGCGGCCGTGCGCGCCGGCGCCGACCGGCCGCTGCTGCTGACCGGCGCGACCGTGCACACCCTCGACCCGCTGATCGGCACCCTGCGCGGCGCTGACGTACTCATCGGCGCGGCGCTGATCGTCGGCGTCGTGCCCGGCATCGTCACCGCCGCCGAGGACGAGGGCGCCGTGGTCATCGACGCCACCGGCACCACCGTGCTCCCCGCCCGCCTGGACGCGGCCGTCACCCCCGGCACCGCCGCGCGCGGCACCGGTCCCGGCACGCTCGCACCCGGCGCCGACGCCGACGCCGACCTCGTCCTCGTGCCCGACGAGCACGCTGCGGACCTGGCCACGGCGCTGCACACCGCCTTCACCCGGCCCGATCTGCTGCTGGCCGTGCTGCAGCAGGGGCGGCCCGTGCACTGGGCCGACCGCCTGCTGGCCGGTGCGGCCACCGCAGCGCTGCAGCCCGAGCGGCTGGTGCTCGACCCCGCCCGCGTGGGCGTCTGGATCGACACCGAGGACTTCCTGCACCAGGAGCTGAGCGCCGACGGGCGCTACGACGAGACCCGCGGTGGGCGCCCGCACGCCTTCACCGGCCGCCACCGGATCGACGGTGAGCGCATCGACTACCTGAACGACCTCGGCTTCGGGGCCTTCGGCCGCTCCAGCCGCTCCAGCCGCTCCAGCCGCTCCAGCCGCTCCAGCCGCTCCAGCGGCTCCAGCCGCGACGGGACCCACGACGGGACCCACGACGGGACCCACGACGGGACCCACGACGCCTTGCACCACGCCGGCTGCACCCTGCACCGAAAGGACACCCGATGAACCCCGACGCCACCCTGGACGCGCTGACCCGCTCGGCCACCGATCCCGCCCGCCTCATCCTGCTGCGCGGCGCGAGCGTGGTGACGATGGACCCCGCGCTGGGCACCATCGACGCCGGTGAGGTCCTCATCCGCGGCTCGCGCATCCTCGACGTCGGCCGCGGCCTGCCGGACACCGGCGCCCTGGTCATCGACGCGCCCGGCAGCATCATCGCCCCGGGCATGGTGGACACCCACCGGCACGCCTGGCAGGCGCAGATGCGCCGCACCATCCCCGACGTCGACGACCTCGCCGGGTACCTGCGCTCCACGCTGATGAACGTCGCACCGGCCTACACCCCCGACGACGTCCACCTGGGCACCCGCCTGGCCGCGCTGACCGCGCTGGACGGCGGCATCACCACGATGCTCGACTTCTCGCACAACTCGCGCACCGCCGCCCACTCCGACGCCGCGATCACCGCGCTGATCGACTCGGGCATCCGCGGCGTGCACGCCAGCATGGCCCCGCACTTCGGCACCTGGGACGGGCAGTGGCCGGCGGACCTGGCCAGGCTGCGCTCGCGCTACGTGCCCACCGACGAGCAGCTGGTGACCTTGCGCATGGCGGCGCTGGCCACCGCCGACATCGCCGACCACCTGGCGTACGGACCGCAGCTGGCCCGCACTGCGGCGGACCTGGACATCGGCGTCAGCCTGGACGTCGTCTTCGGGCAGGGTGCCTCCAGGGAGGTCCTGCACTGGCGCGAGCAGGGGCTGCTGGGCCCGCACCTGCAGGCCATCCACTGCACGGCGCTGTCCGCCGAGGCCTGGGCGGCGATGCGCGAGCACGGCGTGAGCGTCTCGCTGGCCCCCACCTCCGATGCCCAGATCGGCTTGGAGGACGCCGTGCCGCCGGTCGACGAGGCCCTCGCGCACGGGATCCGGCCCGGGCTCTCGGTGGACGTGGAGGTCGCGCTGGCCTCGGACATGTTCACCCAGATGCGGGCGCTGCTGACGATCCAGCGCATGCGCGCGGTCCACGCCGCCTACGGCACCGGGGGCGAAGCCGCCCGCATCAGCACCCGTGACGTGCTCGACTTCGCCACCCTGTCGGGAGCGCGCACCCTGCGGCTGGAGGAGCGCACCGGCTCCCTGAGCCCCGGCAAGCAGGCCGACCTCATCGTCGTGGACGCCGAGGCGATCAACACCATGCCGCTGCACGACGCCGTCGGCACCCTGGTGCTGGGGGCGGACCGCTCGAACATCACCTCGGTGTGGGTGGCCGGGCAGGTGCGCAAGTGGAACAGCACGCTTCTCGGGGTGGACGTCGACGCCCTGCGCACCCGGGTGCACGACTCCGTCGCCGCGATCAGCGAGCGCCTCGCCACCACCGGAGCCGACCGGTGATCCCACCGGACGCCACCACGTTCGTCCTGACGGACGTGCACGTCATGACCACCCCCGGCACCGTGGCGCCAGGTCAGCTGCACGTGGCTGGCAGGCACCTGAGCGGGGGACCGGCCGACCCGGGGGTCCAGGTGATCGGCGCCGGCGGCGCCCACGCCGTCCCGCTGCTGGTCGACAGCGCCCTGGCGCACCTGCCGCCCGCCCGGCGCAGGGCGTACGACCTCCTGCCCGGCAACCCGGCCACCTTCGCCCTGGTGCGCCGCCCGGTCACCGCGGCGCAGGTGCGCGCCATGCTGGTCGTGGACCCACCGGACCTGCTGGCGGTGTGGGTCGCCGGGCACCTGCAGGCCTGGCACGGCAAGCCGACCCGGGCCGCAGGAGAAGACGTCGCCGACCCGGCCGTGCGGCAGAAGTGGGTGGGCACCTGGCAGGACCCCGGCCGCGGCCTGCTGCAGCACCTGCGGCCCGACGGGCGCTACTCCGAGACCCGTGGCGGGCGAGCCGATGCGTACACCGGCCGCTACTGGGTGCACGAGGACCGGATCACGTACCTGGACGACTGCGGCTTCTGGGCCTTCGGCCAGCTGCTGAACGACGTCCTGCACCACGCCGGGTTCGTCATGAGACGCCACTGAGCCAGCACCGACCCGGCGCCGCCTGACCCGACGCGGCCCGGCGCACGTCGGGTCGGGCCCCGCCGGCTGCCAGGGAGCGCCAGGTCCTGGCAGCGCCGGCGGAGGCCCGTCTACGGTCGACGTGTGAGCACCTCAGACCTCGGAGCCTTCCTCAAGGCCCGCCGCGGCCACGTGCAGCCGGCGGAGGTGGGCCTGCCCGCGCACACCAGCCGCCGGGTGAGCGGACTGCGCCGCGAGGAGGTGGCCATGCTCGCCGGCGTCAGCGTGGACTACTACGCCCGCCTGGAGCAGGGCCGCGAACGCCACCCCTCCTCCTCGGTGCTCAACGCGATCGCCAACGCCCTGTGCCTGGACCACGATCAGCGCGGGCACCTCTTCCGCCTGGCCGACCTGGCGCCCACCGCCCTGGCTCCCGTGGCCGCCGCCGCGCCGCAGGCGCTGAAGGACCTGCTGCAGGCCTGGCCGCACACCCCCGCGGTGATCATCAACCGGCAGCTGGACGTGCTGGCGCACAACGCGCTGGCCGGGGCCCTGTACTCGCAGTTCACCCACATCGACAACGTGGCGCGCATGACGTTCCTGGACCCGGTCGGTGCCCACTTCTACACCCACTGGGACCGGGCCGCGCACTCGTGCGTGGCCAGCCTGCGCCTGGCCCTGGGGCACGTGGACTGCGCTGACGCCGTGCGCCGCCTGGTGCTGGAGCTGACCGCGGCCAGCGCCGCCTTCGGCCGTCTGTGGGCCCGGGGCGACGTGCGCGGCAAGACGCACGAGTCCAAGGCGTTCCGCCACCGCGATGTCGGTGACCTGGTCCTGGACTACCACGCCTTCGACGTCAAGGAGGTCCACGGCGCCCAGCTGATCGTCTACCAGGCCGCTCCCGGAACCCCGGATGCCGAGAAGCTGCACCTGCTGGCCTCGCTGCACGCGGCGCCCCGGGTGGCGCCCACCGCGCCGCCGGCGCGCAGGGTCACCTCCGGTGCGTCCTCGCTCCGGCCGGAGCAGCAGTGAGGCCGGCGGGGGCCCGGTTCGGCAGTGGTGGGCGCGCCGCGGCGGGTCGGTGCGCGTCCGGGCCGCGGCGGGTCGGTGCGCGTCCGGGGATGTGGATCAGCGACCGATCGTGTCCAGCTCGGCCAGGTCCGCCTCGCTCAGGACGGTGGCCGTGCCGGTGATGTTCTCGCGCAGGTGCGCCACCGACTTCGTGCCCGGGATGAGCAGCACGTTCGGCGAACGCTGCAGCAGCCAGCTCAACGCCACCACCATCGGCGTGGCCCCCACCCGCTGCGCCACTGCCGACAGCGCCTCGGACTGCAGCGGGGTGAACCCGCCCAGGGGGAAGAACGGCACGTAGGCGATGCCCTCGCGGGCCAGGTCGTCGATGAGGTCGTCGTCGTGGCGGACGGCGAGGTTGTACATGTTCTGCACGCAGACGACGGGGGCGATGGTCCGGGCCTCGGCGACCTGCTCGGCGGTGACGTTGCTGACGCCCAGGTGATGGATCAGACCCTCTTGCTGCAGTTGGGCGAGGGTGGTGAACGCCTCGGCGATCGAGCCGGGCCCGGGGCCGGTGGCGTCGCCCATGCGCATGTTCACCAGGTCCAGGGTCTCCACGCCCAGGGCCTGCAGGTTCTCCTGGACCTGCCGGCGCAGGTCCCCGGGCCGGCGGGCGGTGGGCCAGCCGCCCCGGGCGTCGCGCTCGGCGCCGACCTTGGTGGCGATGAGCAGCTGCGCGGGGTAGGGGTGCAGTGCTTGGCGGATCAGCTCGTTGGTGACGCGGGGGCCGTAGGCGTCGGAGGTGTCGATGTGGGTGATGCCCGCCTGCACGGCGGCGCGCAGGACGGCCAGGGCGCCGTCGTGGTCGGCCGGCGGGCCCACGACCCACGGCCCGGCCAGCTGCATGGCGCCGTAGCCGAAGCGGGTGACCTGACGGTCCCCCAGGATCCAGGTGCCGCCGGGCAGCGCAGCGGCTGCGGAGCCGGTGGGGGTG